>NZ_AKJC01000071.1 GCF_000282535.1 Pseudomonas sp. GM84
TGGACCAGCCGCAGGCGCCGCTGGCCGACAACCCTGCGCCGCGTGCATCCGCTGACAACCTGCTGGCGTTGATCTACACCTCCGGCTCCACCGGCCGGCCAAAAGGCGTGGCCCTGAGTCACGGGGTCATCGCCGGGCACCTGCGGACCATGGCCGAGCAATACCAGGTCACGGCGCAGGACCGCTTCGTGCACTTCGCCTCGATCAACTTCGACTGGGGCACCGAGCAGTGGCTGCTGCCCCTGAGCCAGGGCGCGTGCTGCATCCTGCGCGGCGACCAGATCTGGACCGCGGCCCAGGCGTTCGAGGTGATCGAGCGCGAGCGCGCCAGCGTGGTCTACTTCCCTACCCAGTACGCCTGCCAGCTGGCCGAATGGGCCCGTCAGGAAGGCCGGCAACTGCCGGTGCGCTGCCTGAACGTGGCGGGTGAAGCACTGCCGCGCGAAGGCTTCGAGCGGCTCCAGGCGCATGTACGGCCGCAGCGTATCGTCAACGGCTACGGCCCTACCGAAACGGTGATCACGCCGCTGCTGTGGCAGGCCGATGGCGATACCCGCATCGACACCGGCTACGCGCCCATCGGTACGCCGGTGCCGGGGCGCAGTGCCTACCTGCTCGACCCCGCCCTGCAGCTGCTGGATGCCGGCAACGCCGGTGAGCTGTACATCGGCGGCCCATGCCTGGCCCGTGGTTACTTCGGCCAGGCGGCGCTGACCGCCGAGCGCTTCGTGCCCGACCCGTTCGACCCGGTCGGCGGCGGGCGCCTGTACCGCAGTGGCGACCTGGTGCGCCAGCAGGCCAATGGCGAGCTGGAATTCCTTGGCCGCCTCGACCATCAGGTGAAGATCCGCGGCTTCCGCATCGAACCCGGCGAGGTCGAAGCCTGCCTGCTGGCCCGCACCGATGTGCGCGAGGCAGTGGTGATGCCGCGCGGGCAGGGCGCCGACCTGCACCTGGCGGCCTGGCTGGTGCCGACCGAGGATCTGGTCAACGACAGTGGCCTGCGCCAGCGCATCCTTGACGACCTGCGTGCCAGCCTGCCGGCTTACATGGTGCCGGCACGCCTGCAGTTGCTCGACCGGCTGCCGCTGAACCCCAACGGCAAGGTCGACCGCAAGGCGCTGCCAGAAATCACCGACGAAAGCGCTGCGGCCTTCAGTGCGCCGGTGGACGCCCTCGAACAGGAAGTCGCCCTGGCCTGGGCCGAGGTGCTGGGCATGGCCGAGGTCGGACGCTTCGAGCATTTCTTCGAGGCCGGTGGCCATTCGTTGCTGGCCACCCAGGTGGTGGCGCGGCTGCACCGTGCCGGCCACACCGGCATCGGTGTGCGCGAGCTGTTCAGCCACCCGCGCCTGTGCGATTTCGCCGACTGCCTGCGCCAGGCGCAGCCGGCTGCCGTCACCGGGCCACAGTTGCGGGCCCTGGGCGACAAGGTCAGCGCGCCGCTGTCGTTGGCCCAGCGCCGGCTGTGGATCGCCGAGCAGTTCAGCCAGGGCAGCGGTGCCTACGGCATGCCGCTGGCCCTGCGCCTGGTGGGCCCGCTGCAGGTCGAGTGCCTGCACCAGGCACTGCAGGCACTGGTGCAGCGTCACGAGGTGCTGCGCAGCGCGGTCGAGTGTGACGACGAGGGCGAACCGCTGCTGCTGATCCGCTCGGCGGTGAGCATCGCGCTGCCGTGTGAGGACCTTTCCCGGCTTGGCGCCGCCGAACAGCAGCTGCACGTGCTGGAGGCGCAACTGGCCAACGTGCGCCAGGCGATCCCGCTGGACCAGGCACCGATGCTGCGTGCCGGCCTGCTGCGGCTGTCCGGCGAGGCCCATGTGCTGCTGCTGAACATGCACCACATCATCTCCGATGGCTGGTCCATGGCGTTGATGGTCAACGAGCTGATCGCCAGCTACAGCGCCTTCGCCCAAGGCCAGGCGCCTGCGCTGGCAGCCTTGCCGCTGCAGTACTCCGACTACGCACTGTGGCAGGCCGAATGCGAGCGCGCCGGGCTGCTGCAGGCACCGGCGCAGTGGTGGCGCACGGCGTTGCACGGCAGCAGCGGGCGGCTGGCGTTACCCACCGACCTGCCGCGTCCGGCCCAGGCTTCGCAGGCTGGCGAAAACCTCAACTTCGACCTGCCACAGGCCACGGTCGAGGCGGTGCGCGCCCGCGCCGCGCAGCTGGGCGTAACGCCCTACATGCTGTTGCTGGCGGCGTTCCAGCTGCTGATGCACCGCGCCAGCGGCCAGCACGACCTGCTGCTCGGCGCCGACGTCGCCGGCCGCGAGCACCCTGACCTGGAGGCGCTGATCGGCTTCTTCGTCAACGTCCTGCCGCTGCGTTCGCAACTGGACGAGCAGCTGGACTTCGCCGCCTGGCTGGCGCGCACCCGCACCACCTTGCTCGATGCCAGCGCCCAGCAGGCGCTGCCGTTCGACCTGATCGTCGAGGCCGCCGCCACGCCGCGCCATCCCGGCATGAACCCGCTGGTGCAGGTCTTGTTCGTGATGAACGACATGCCGCTATCGCACAGCGACCTGGCCGACCTGCAGGTGCAGGTGCTGCCGCAAGCGGGCGGCTATTCGAAATTCGACATGGCGCTGTTCATCGACCCGGTCGCGGCCGGCTGGCGCGTCACCTGGCAGTACGCCACCGAGCTGTTCAAGGCAGAACGGATCCAGGCCCTGCTGCGTGGCTGGCTGGACATCCTCGACCAGGTACTGGGCAACCCACATATCCAACTGAGAGAGATCACTATGTCGGTTCACAGTGAAATCGTCGCGGCGCCTGCAGCGGGCAGCGCGCTGCCGCGCAAGGACAAGCTGGGCAGTTTCCTCAAGCGTGGCGCTGCGGCGCCGGCGGCCAAGCCCGCCAGCGTGGTGCGCGAGCAGGCGCTGGTGCCGGGCCAGGCCTTCCCGCTGCTGGTCGAGCCGGTCGATCCGGGTATCAGCCTGACCGACTGGGTGGTGGCCAACCGCGCCGAGGTCGAGCGCAAGCTGGTCAGCCATGGCGGCATCCTGTTCCGTGGCTTCGGGCTGCAGACCCCGCAGGACTTCGAGGCTTTCGCCGAGGCGGTGCAGCCGGGCCTGTATGGCCAGTACGGCGACCTGCCGAAGAAGGAGGGCGGCAAGAACACCTACCGCTCTACGCCGTACCCGGAGCAGAAGATGATCCTGTTCCACAACGAAAGCGCCCACCAGGACCGCTGGCCGCGCAAGCAGCTGTTCTTCTGCGAGCTGCCGTCGCCGGTCGGTGGTGCCACGCCGGTGGTGGATTGCCGGCTGATGTACCAGCGCCTGCCCGAGGGCTTGCGCCAGCGCTTCGAAGACAAGGGCCTGTTGTACGTGCGCACCTTCACCGACAAGCTGGACGTGTCCTGGCAGCACTTCTTCAAGACCGAGTCGCGCGCCGAGGTCGAGCGCCGTTGCCAGGCGTCGGGTATCCAGTGGCGCTGGCTGGACAACGACGAGCTGCAGATCCGCACGCCGTGCCCGGCGGTGATCGAGCACCCGGTCAGCGGCCAGAAGAGCTTCTTCAACCAGGTGCAGCTGCACCACGTGTTCTGCCTGGATGCCGATGTGCGCGAGGACCTGCTGGCGCTCTACGGCCTGGAGCGCATGCCGCGCCATGTTTACTACGGCGATGGCAGCCCGATCGAGGATGCCGACATGGCCCTGATCGGCGAACTGTACGAGGCCTGCGCGGTGCGCTTCGACTGGCAGGCGGGTGATGTGATCCTGCTCGACAACATGCTCGCCGCCCACGCCCGCGACCCGTTCCAGGGCCCACGCAAGATCGTCGTCGCCATGGGCGACATGATGACCCGCGACGACCTCCAAGCCCTCACCTTGAACCGATCTGGAGTGCAAGCATGAACATGACCGTCGAAGCCAGCGGCCTGCCGCTGTTGCCCCTGCAAGCGCTCGCGCTGCCCGCGCAGCCGGCGCCTTGGCGCGAGGTGGCGCGGTGCATCGGCGTGCAGCTGAGCAGCGTGCCGGCACCCGGCGCACTGCAGGCCGCCCTGCAGCAGTGGCAGGTACAGCACGCTGTGCTGCGCCTGCGCATTGGCCAGGCGGCGGGCTATCGCGGCCTGCGCCAGTTCGTCGAGGCCGAAGGCGCGGCCGTGCAAGTGACCCAACTGGGCGTGAGCGACGAGGCCGGCCGTGAAGCCTGGTTCGAACGCTTGGTCGACGTGCAGGCCGACGCACCCGTGGCCGTGCTGCTCTGCGAACAGGCCGGGGGCCGCTGCCAGCTGGTGCTGGGCGTGCTGGCGGCGGTGGCCGACGAAGCCAGCCTGCCGCTGCTGGCGGCGAGCCTGGCGAAGCTCTTCCACGGACAACTGGCCGATGCAGGGGAGGGTGACTTCGATCAGTACCTGCAATGGCGCAGCGAAGTGCTGGTCGATGAGGACGCCGCCACCGCCCGGGCCTACTGGAGCGCGTGCAACGTCCAGGTGGCCAGCGCCCAGCAATTGCCCTGGCGGGCGTTGCCCGACAGCGCACGCCGCGATCGCCAGCAGGCCAGCGCAGCGCTCGACCCTGACGTCGTGCAACGCCTCGGCGAGCTTGGTTTGCCATTGCCCACGGTGTTACAGGCCGCCTGGTGGTTGCTGCTGGCGCGGCTCGATGGCCAGCCGGCGCAGGTGGTGAACTGGTGGCATGACAGCCGTGTTGACTATGAGTATTTCGCAGACAGCGCGGGCGTCTATCACAAGCAGCTGCCGCTGCTCATCGGCTATCAGGCCGAACAGCCATTGCGCGTCTGGCTGCAGGCGCTGGCCGGGCAGTTGGAGCAGCATGCGGCCTGGCAGGAGTACTACACGCCCGAGCTGACCCCGGCACTGCAGCCCGCCGCCATCGGCTTCAGCCTCGCTCCGGCACGGCCGGCACTGGCGGGTGGGTGGCAAATCCTGGCGCATCAGGCGCCAGCGCCCGCTGCCGAGCTGGCGCTGCAGGTCGATTGCGACCCGGCAGGGCCACAGGTGACGTTGCAGCACTGGACGTCGCTGCACAGCCCGGCACTGGTGCAGGTGCTGCTCGAACAGTACCTCACGCTGCTGGCCAGCATCGCCGCTACCCCTGATGCCAGCCTCGCCAGCCTCGACCTGCTGGGCGAGCAGCAGCTGCGCCTGGTGCTGGCGGGCAATGCCGAAGCGCCTGCGCTGGGACCACTGTTGCCGGCACAGGTCGCGCGCTGGCTGCGCGAACAGCCGCAGGCACTGGCGATCGTCGACCAGGGGCAGGGCTGGAGCTGGCATCAGCTCGATCAACTGGCCAGTACCCTGGCCGCACAGCTGCAGGCCCAGGGCGTGGGCAGTGGCAGCGTGGTCGGCCTGCTGCTGCCGCGCTCGGCGCACTGGCTGGCGGCCGTGCTGGCTTGCTGGAAGTGTGCAGCCGCCTACTTGCCGCTGGACCCCGCCTGGCCCGCCGCGCGGCGCGAGCAGGTCAGCCGCCTGGCCGGGGTGCATGTGCAAATCGATACGGCGCTGATCGAAGGCCTCGAAGGCACTTCGAAGGCCTTCGAGGCGCGACCGCTGACGGCCGATACCGCGGCCTACGTGCTGTTCACCTCGGGCTCGACCGGCGAGCCCAAGGGCGTGGTCATCGAGCATGGCCAGCTCGCCAGCTATCTGCAGGCAGCGGAGCAGGCACTTGGCCTGGCGGCGTGCAGACACTTCGCCTTCAGTGCCACGGTGGCGGCTGACCTGGGCCATACCAGCCTGTTCGGTGCCGTGCAGTTCGGGGCCACCCTGCATGTCGCCAGCGATGCGCAGATGCAGGACCCGGCGGCCTTCGCCGCGTTCGTGCGCGATAACGCTATCGACTGCCTGAAGATCGTGCCGTCGCACCTGGCCGCGCTGCTCGACGGTGCCGAGGCGTGCCTGCCGTCCACGGTGGTGCTGGGCGGCGAAGCCCCGTCAGGGCCATTGCTCGAACGCATTCAGCGGGTAGCGCCGCAAGCGCGGGTGTTCAACCACTATGGCCCCACCGAAGCCACCGTCGGCGTGCTGGTTCAACCCCTGCAAGCCCCGGCGCCGCAGCTGAGCCTCGGCCAGGTGCTGGCGGGCAACCGGGTGTACCTGCTGACGGCCGAGGGTCGACTGGCAGCCGTCGGCGAACTGGCCGAGCTGTATCTGGGCGGACGCCAACTGTGCCGCGGCTACCTGGGTGGGGACGGCGGCGAAACGCGCTTCATCGAGAACCCGCTGCAGCCCGGCGAGCGGCTTTATCGCACCGGTGACCTGGGGCGCTATCAGCCCGACGGCAGCATCCTGCTGCAGGGCCGCCAGGATCATCAGGTGAAGATCCGCGGTTTCCGCATCGAGCTGGCCGAAGTGGAAGCGCGCCTGCTGGAAATCGACGGCGTTGCCCAGGGGGCGGTGGTGGCACTCGAAACGCTGCCCGGGCAGTTGGAGCTGCTGGCCTGTTACAGCGTGCACGCGGATGCCCCGGGCCTCGATGAAGCGGCGCTGCGCGCACGCCTGGGCGCCAGCCTGCCGGCGGCCATGGTGCCCGCGCAGCTGCGCCAGCTTTCGAGCCTGCCGCGCCTGGCCAACGGCAAGGTCGACCGCCGCGCCCTGGCGCAGCTGCCGGCGCAGGCAGGGCAGGGCGATGAGCAGGACGCGCCGCAGGATGCCTTGCAGCAACTGCTGACCCAGCGCATGGCGCAGTTGCTCGGGCGAGAGTGCATCGGTATCCACACCGACTTCTTCGCCGCCGGCGGCCATTCGCTGCTGATCATCAAGCTGGTGGCCGGCATCCGCAAATTGCTCAACTGCGAGATGGCCCCCGCGCTGGTGTTCGAGCACCCCACGGTGGCGGGGCTGGCGGCCGCGTTGCAGGCCGCCGAGGTGAACAAGGGGCAGTTGCAGAAGATCGCCCAAGCACGCCTGCAACTGGAACGCATGAGCCCGGAAGAAAAGGCCCGGCTGCTGGCCAAGGCCAACAACGCCACGGCCTAGCGCGGCGACACGGCAGGTGAAAAAGGCAGCCCTCGGGCTGCCTTTTTTATGGCCGCGTAGACCATTGCGAAACGTTAATGAAAAAAGTTATCAGTTTTTTTTACGTTCGTGCGTCTTACTAGTGAGCCTCACCAAACGCGTTGTTCCATCCGCGTGGTTCTCACTTGAAACGGCCCCCAGAGACCGTCAACCAAACACTCATAGATCATTCGGAGTCAGTTGCGCACATGAAGTCCAAACGTATGCGAAACAAGGGGGCAGCCTTGGCCGCCGGTCCAGCGAAGTGGAGCCTGCGGGCTTCGGCTCTGGTGCTGAGCCTGGCCATGGCGCATGCGCACGCCAAGCCGGTTGCCGTGGACATTCCGGCCCAGCCGCTGGACCAGGCGCTGGTTGCCCTTGGCAAGCAGACCGGCCTGCAGATGGTCTATTCGCCCGACCTGGTCAGCGGCAAGCGTGCGCCCAAGGTCAGCGGCACCATGGAACCCGACCAGGCCCTGGCGCAACTGCTGGACGGCGCTGGCCTGACCTACCGCATCGAGAACAACTCGGTGATGCTGATCAGCACCGACAGCAGCGACATCGGTGCCGGCGCCATGGTCATCGGCGAAACCACCATCATGGGCCAGGGGATGGGCCAGGCCACCGAGAACACCGGCTCCTACACGCCGGGGTTGACCAGCGTCGGCTCCAAGAGCCCGACCTCGCTGAAGGAAACCCCGCAGTCGGTGTCGGTCGTCACCCGCCAGCTGATCGAAGACCGCCAGATCACCGACATCAACGATGCGATGAAGGCCGTGCCGGGCGTGACCGTGCAGAGCTCCACGTTCCGCATCCAGGACTTCTACTCGCGCGGCTTCCCGATCCAGAACATCCAGCTCGACGGCGCAGCGCCCATGGCCCTGGGCACCACTGCAGGCAGCTTCTATTCGTCGAACATCTACGACATCGCCGAATTCGACCACGTCGAAGTGCTGCGCGGCTCCAGTGCGTTGTTCGGCGGCACCGGCGACCCGGGCGGCATCATCAACCTGGTGCGCAAGCGCCCGCTGGACTTCTACCAGCTCAAGTTCACCGCCTCGGCGGGCAGCTGGGACAACTACCGCAGCGAGCTGGACGTGACCGGCCCGCTGGGCTTCGATGGCAAGCTGCGTGGCCGGGCGGTGGTGGCCTACCAGGACCGTCAGTACTTCGTCGACAACCGCGCCACCGACAAGCCGTTCTTCTACGGTGTGCTCGAAGCCGATGTGACCGACGACACCATGCTCACCGCCGGCATGCGCTTCAACAAGGTGCATGAAACCGGTACCGCCTCGGCCGTACCGCGCTACAGCGACGGCGCCGACCTGGGGCTACCGCGCCACACCGGGCTGTCCACCACTTGGGCCTATGCCGACGGTTTTTCGCGCGAGTACTTCGCCAAGGTCGACCATCGCCTGAACGACGATTGGAAGCTCAACCTCAGCTACACCAACATCTACGACACCATCGATACCAACAACGCCACCACCCTGGGCTCGGTCAACC
Source organism: Pseudomonas sp. GM84 (assembly GCF_000282535.1). GTDB lineage: Bacteria > Pseudomonadota > Gammaproteobacteria > Pseudomonadales > Pseudomonadaceae > Aquipseudomonas. Next base: position 8,474 of record NZ_AKJC01000071.1, read on the forward strand.
CGGTCACTGGCAGCGGTGTGACCCGCTACGGTACCTGGGTCACCCAGTGGAGTGAGCAGAACCTGTATGACGCCAACATCTCGGGCGACTTCAGCATGTTCGGCCTGAATCACCGTCTGGTGGTCGGTGGCGATTACCAGGAGATCGACAGCCGTTGGCAAGGTACCGGCCGCTTCACCACCGCCGGTGGCCCGGTCAACGTCTTCGACCCCGACTCCACGCCATGGGACGATCCAGGTGCGCGGCCGAACATCAGCCGTGACTACAAGCCCAACAGCCAGACCCAGTACGGCCTGTACTCGAGCCTGCGCCTGCAGGTGGCCGAGCCGCTGCACGTCATCCTCGGTGCCCGGGTACAGCGTTACAAGTTCGAACAGACCTACCAGACCGCCAACGCAGCGGGCGTCTGGACCCAGCAGTCGCGCGTCGACATGCACGAGCCGACCAAGGTCACGCCCTTCGGCGGCATCGTCTATGACCTGACCGATGAGTGGGCGGCCTACGCCAGTTACGCGGAAATCTTCAAGCCGCAGCAGAACCTCCTGGCTGGTCCGGCAAACTCGGGCAGCACGCTCGACCCGATGACCGGCAAGACCTACGAAACCGGTATCAAGGGCGAGTTGTTCGGTGGTGCGGTCAACACCAGCATTGCGCTGTACTACACCAAGCGTGAAGACCAGGCCGTGCAGGACGCGAACTTCCCACCCACTCAGGTCGCGTTCGGCGGCAACTGCTGCTACGTCAACGGCGGCGAGACGATCAGCAAGGGCATCGACATGGAGATCTCCGGCGAAATCCTGCCGGAGTGGATGATGATGGCCAGCTACACCCTCAACCTGAACAAGAACCGCGACACCGACTCGGCGCTGAGCACCGTCACGCCCAAGCACATGGCCAAGGTATTCACCACCTACCGCCTGCCGGGCGTGCTGAACGACTTCCGCGTCGGCGGTGGTGTGGATATCCAGAGCGCGACCAAGGTCAGCGGTACCGCGGCGACCTTCGACGGCCAGGGTAATGTGGTGCAAGCCAACGTACCGTTCGAGTATGAGCAGAGCGGCTATGCGATCTGGAACGCGATGGTCGACTACCGCATCGACGAGCACTGGAACGTGGCGCTCAATGGCAACAACCTGTTCGACAAGAAGTACTACCAGACGGTGGGTACCTCGACCTATGGCAACTACTATGGCGATCCGCGCAACTTCATGCTGACGGTGCGGGCTACGTACTGAGTGCTGAGGGTGTGAACAGGAAAACCGGAGCTTGCTCCGGTTTTTTTTGTGCTTGCCCTGGTTTTTTGGGGGGCCTGTACTGGCCCTTTCGCGGGACAAGCCCGCTCCCACAGGTACCCCACAGCCTTTGCGAACAGAGCAGGAGCTGTGGGAGCGGGCTTGTCCCGCGAAGGGGCCGGCACAGGCGGGAGCCCTCGGCTGCCTTTACCTTGCCTGCAGCACATCCTCCAACCATTGCCCGACTGCCGCATAAACGTCGGCTGTGGCCCCCGTAATCTCCGACATCCGCAAAAAGTCATGGGTCAACCCCGCCTCGATGCGCAGGGTAGTCGGCGTGCCGCTGGCTTCCAGCTTGCCCGCATACTCCAGCCCTTCATCGAACAGCGGATCGTACTGAGCCAAATTGACGTACGCCGGTGCCATGGCCGGCAGCGCCGGATGCAGCAGCGGTGAGGCGCGCCAGTCGCCGTGCGCCTGGGTGCTGCCCAGGTAGTGGGCGTAGAACCAGTCCAACGTCGCACTTTCCAGCAGGTAACCTTCCGCATACCGCTGGTGCGAGCTGCGTCGGGTATTGCTTTCCGCTACCGGATAAAACAGCAACTGCGCTTTCACCGCCATGGCCTGCGGTCGTTCGGCCGCCGTGATCGCCAACACCGTGGCCAACGTCGCCCCGGCGCTGTCGCCGGCCAGCACCAGATCCGTCGCCTGCAATCCGAGCGCGCCGGCGTTGCGCTGCAGCCATTGCACAGCATCCTCGCAGTCGTGCAGAGCGGTCGGGAACGGTCGCTCTGGCGCCAGTCGGTACTCCGGTGCGAACACCGCGTAGTCACCCAGGCAGGCCAGCCGACGGCAGACGCAATCGTGCGAATCGAGGCTGCCGACCACATAGCCACCGCCATGCAGGTACACCAGCGTGGCCTTGGGCGTGATGCCCGGGCGGCGGTACAGGCGGGCGGGCAATTGCGCGCCATCGCGGGTGTCGAACTGCAACGCGCTCACCTCGATCTGCGCGGGTGGGTCGGGGTCGAGCAGGCGTGAAGCATTTTCGAACTCTGCACGTGCCTGGGCGACGCTCAGCTGATGCATGGGCAGGCTCTTGCCGGTCAGGCGGCCGAGTTCGGCCAATTCCAGGAACGCTTCCAGATCGCAGTCCAGGGACATTCAGGTATTCCTTGCAAATCGATGAAAAAGGCCCGGCCGCAGAGCGCGGCCGGGCGTCGGTTCAGACGGCTGGCGCGGTCACCCTGTGCAGGCGCTCATGCAGGGCGTCGAGCAGTGCGGCATGGCTGACGATGGCGTAGTGGTCCGCACCCAGGCGCTGGCTGGAGCGAACCGCGCGGTTCGCCTCGAAGGCCTGGGCAGGGCCGGCATCGCCACTGTCGGCCCACCAGCAATCGAGGCGCGCGGCCACGGCGGGCAAGGCGTGCAACTTCAGCGAGAGGCGCTTGAGGGTCATGGCCGCAGAGAAGGTGCGAGCCAGTTCTTCGCTCGACGGCAGGCTGCTTGCCTCCACACCGGCCAGGCTCTGTTCGATCAGCTCCTGCAACTGTGCCGCCTCGGCCTCTGCCGGTGCCGACAACAACGGCAGGCTGGCCGCAGGTCTGCCGCTGACCACCGCGAGGAAGGCCTGCAGGTCGCCGCCGCAGTCTTCTTCCAGTGCCTCGCCGGCTTCGCCCGGCAGGTAGGTGTCGACCAGGCCCAGCAGCTCGACCTGTTGCCCCTGGCTTTCCAGTTCGCGGCTGACCAGCATCGCCAGCGTCCCGCCCAGCGACCAGCCCAACAGGCGATACGGCCCCTGCGGCTGCTTCTGGCGGATGTACTGGGCGTAGTCGATGGCCATGGCCTCCAGCGATTCGTCCTGCCACTGGCGGTCGAGCAGCATGCGGTTTTGCAGGCCGTAGACGCTGCACAGGCCGTCCAGCCGCTGGGCCAGCGGGCGGTAGTCGAACACCGTGCCGAACCCGGCATGCAGGCAGAACAGCGGCGCCTGCTGCTCGACCTTGCGGTTGAGCAACAACAGCGGGTCGAGCGCGGCTTGCGGCTGGTCGCTGGCCGGGCACAGCTCGGCGATGGTCGGACGCGCGATCAGGTCGCGCAGCTTCAGGTTCAGGCCCAGCTCGGGCTGCTTGCGCAAGCGCGACAGCACCTTCAGCACGCCCAGCGAATCGCCACCGAGTTCGAAGAAGTGGTCGGTCACGCCGACCTGCTCCAGGCCCAGGACATCGGCCCAGATGGCCGCAAGCGCGTGCTGGCGTTCATCGGCGGGGGCCTGATAGCTGCGCTCGGCCAGACTCGGCTCGGGCAGCGCGCGGCGGTCGACTTTGCCGTTGGGGGTCAGAGGCAGGGCATCGAGCACCATCAACTGGGCCGGCACCATGTAGTCCGGCAGCACCTGGCGCAGGTGGTCGAGCAGCGGCGCAGTGGCGCGCTCGCCCTCGCTGCGTACCACATAGCCAACGAGTTGCTTGCCTGTGGCCGCTTCGCGCGCCACCACCACCGCATCGAGCACGCCGGGGACATCGCGCAGGCGCGCTTCGATCTCGCCCAGCTCGATACGGAAACCACGGATCTTCACCTGGTTGTCCAAGCGGCCGAGGTAGTCGAACACCCCGTCCGGGCGCTGACGCACCAGGTCGCCGGTGCGGTACAGCCGCCCGCCACAGGTGCTGAACGGGTCGGCAACGAAGCGCTCGGCGCTCAGGCCAGGACGGTTGTGGTAACCACGGGCCAGGCCTTCACCGCCGATGTACAGCTCCCCGGCAAAGCCAACCGGCAACGGGTTGAGGCAGTCGTCGAGCACGTACAGCGTGCGGTTGCCCACCGCCTCGCCAATCGGTGCATACACCGCATCGCAGTGGGCGCTGACGGGTGCCTTCCACAGCAGCGGGGTGACCACGGTCTCGGTCGGGCCATAGCCGTTGGTGAGGTACTGGGGCTTGAGCACCTGCTTGACCAGCTCGAAGTTGGCGTCGGCCACCGCATCGCCACCGAAGCAGTAGATGCGCACTGGCGGTGGGGTCGGCTGGCCTTGGCCATACTCCGCCAGTTGCTGCAGGTAGGCCGGTGGGAAGCAGGCGATGCTGATCGCCTCGGCGTGCAGCACGTCCCAGGTTTCCTGCGGGGTCCACAGGGTGTTGCCGCGGATCACCAGCTGGCCGCCGCTGATCAGGGTCGACAGCCAGCGCTCCTGGGCACCGTCGAAGGCGAACGACATGAACAGCAGCTCGCGGGTCGCCGGGGTCATCTCGTAGCGTTCGATGATCGCCTGGCAGTGCATGCGCAGCGGGCCGCGCGCCACGGCGACGCCCTTGGGGTTACCGGTGGAGCCGGAGGTGTAGATCATGTAGCTGAGCTGATCGTCCAGCGCCTGGCGGCCTGGGTCGTGGTCCTTCAGCGACAGCGCGCAGTGGTCCAGGTCCAGGCGGCGTGCCGGGGCAACCCCCAGGCGCTCGCCGATGGCCTGCTCGGTCAGCAGCAGGGCCACGTCGGCGTCGCCGATGATCCATTGCAGGCGTTCGGCGGGGTAGTCGATGTCCAGCGGGACGTAGGCGGCGCCGGCCTTCATCACGGCGTAGAAGGCGACGACGGTGTCTACCGAACGGCCCAGGGCGATGCCGACCCGGTCCTCGCGGCCGATGCCACGCTCGATCAGGCTCCAGGCCAGGCGATTGGCCTGCTGCTCCAGCTCCGCGTAGGTCAGCTGGCGACCGTCGCAGCGTACCGCGACCTGGTCCGGGCGCTGTTCGGCGTGGCGGCCGATCAGGGCGGCCAGGTCGGGCTGTTCGGCAGTCTCTGGCGGCAACTGTTGGGCAGCGTCCACCGGCAGGCCGAGCGTGCCGACGGCGGCTTCGGGGTTGTCCAGCAAGCGCTCCAGCAGGGCCTCGAAGTGGCTGCGAATGGCTTCGACCTGGTGCGCCTGGAAGTGGTCGAGGCGGTACAGGAACTCGATGCGCAGGCGCGTGTTCAGGTGCACGGCCAGGTCCATCGGGTAGTTGGTGACATCGCGCAGCTGCGCTTCGCCGAATTGCAGGCCGGCGCTGCCGGCGCTCTGCAGGCGTTCGTCGATCGGGTAGTTCTCGAACACGATGATGCTGTCGAACAGGGCCTGGCCGTTGCTTTCGGCCCAGCGCTGGATGTCCACCAACGGCGTGTGCTCGTGGTCGCGTACTTCCAGGTTGCAGGTCTGCAGCTGCTGCAGCCAGGCCTGTACCGGTTGCGCCGGGTGCGGGGCCTGGATGATCGGCAAGGTGTTGATGAACAGCCCCAGCAGGCTGTCGGCACCCGCCAGGCTCGCCGGGCGCCCGGACACCGTGGCGCCGAAGCACACGGTCGGCTGCCCGGTGTAGCGCTGCAACAGCAGTACCCAGGCCGCTTGCACCAGGGTGTTGGGGGTGACCCGTAGGCGCTGGGCCTGTTCGCGCAGCCAGGTGGTGCGCTGCTCGTCCCAGTGCAGGTACAGCGCGTCGTGGCCTTGCGCGCCTGACGCATTGCGGGTACCGGCGGCACCGGCCAGTTGCGTTGGCCCCTGCAGCTCGGCCAGGCGTGGCCGCCAGAAGGCTTCGCTGGTTTGCTGGGCCGGGGCCTGAAGCCAGCGGATATAGTCGCTGTAACGGCCCTGCTGGGGCGGCAGTGGCTGGCCGGCATAGCACTGGAACAACTCGCCGAGCAGGCGCGACTGGCTCCAGCCGTCCATGAGGATATGGTGGCTGGTCAGGATCAGCTGGTGGCGCTCATCGTCCAGGCGCACCAGCAGCAGGCGCAGCAAGGGCGGGGCGAGCAGGTCGAAGGGCCGGCGCCGTTCGGCCTCGGCGGCCGCCGCCAGGCGCGCCGGGTCGACGGCCTGGCCGCGCCAGTCCTGTTCACGGGCGTCGAGCTGGCCCTGGCGCAGCACCACCTGCAGCGGTTCGCGCAGTTGCGGTGCCTGCCAGAAGGCGCTGCGCAGCATCTCGTGGCGCTGCACCAGTTGTCCCCAGGCGGCGATGAAGCGCGACGCCTGCAGGCCCTGGACCTCGACGCTGGTCTGGTTGATGTAGAAGTCGCCACCGGCGCTGTCCTGGGTGTGGAACAGCATGCCCTGCTGCACGGTGGACAGCGGGTAGATGTCCTCGACCTGCTCGCAAGGGAAGGGCAGCAAGGCCAGCTGGGCCTGGGTCAGCCGCGCCAGGGGCACGTCCGACGGGGTCAGGCCACGGCGTGTGCCCTGGCCGCACAGGGCGACCACGGCGCGCAGCTCGCTGGCGTAGTCGTCGGCCAGTTGCTGCAGCTGCGCCGGCTCGAACATCAACGGGCTGAAGCGCCAGTTCAGACGTAGCTCGCCGTCGAACACCTGGCCGTTGAGGGCCAGCCAGTTCTGCAGCGGTGCGTCCGGGCTGTGTTCACGGCCCTTGTCTGCCGGGACTGGCCGGAACAGCGCGGCGTCATCGCCATGGCCGCTGTCGAACTGACCGAGGTAGTTGAAGGTGATGCGGGCCGTGGGCAGCGCGGCCAGGGCCTCGCGCAGCGCCGGGCTGGCGTAGCTGCGCAGGGCCCCGAAGAACGCGCCCTTGGCGGGCAGTTCGCGCAGGTGCTCCTTGGTCAGCATGATTGCCTCGGCCAGCGAGTCGCCGGCACTGATGCGTGCGGGGTAGAGGCTGGTCAGCCAACCGACCGTGCGGGTCAGGTCGGCTTCGTCGTCGGCGAAGGCTTCGCGGCCGTGGCCTTCGAGTTCGACCAGGTGGTCGCGGGCACCGGTCCAGCGTTGCAGCACGCGGGCCAGTGCAGCCAGCAGCAGGTCGTTGATCTGTGTGCGGTAGGCTGCCGGGCAGTCCTTGAGCAGGCGCGCGGTGGTGTCGGCATCCAGGTGGGTGGCCACGCTGTGGCTGTCACGCACGCGCAGCGGCGCGCGGCTGTCGCGTGCGGGCAGGGTGGTATCGATACCGCTGCTCTGGCCTTGCCAGAACGCGGCTTCCTGCTCGCCCGCCGGGCTCTGCGCGTGCGCCTGCAGGCGCAGGGCCCAGTCCTGCACCGACAGGGTGCGTGCCGGCAGCTCGCAGGCCTGACCGGCGCTGGCCTGGGTGTAGGCGCTGTGCAGGTCTTCGAGGAGGATGCGCCAGGACACGCCGTCCACCGCCAGGTGGTGGATCACCAGCAGCAGCCGCTGTTCGCCCTCGACCTCACCCTGGACTGCACGCAGCAGGGGGCCGTGGGCCAGGTCGAGGCTGCCCTGGGCGCGGTCGCACAGTGCCTGCCAGGTTTCGCCTTGGCGGGCATCGAACTGCCAGAGCAGATCGTCTCCCGGCGCCTGTTCGTCGAAGTGCGCCTGCCACTCGCCTTGTGGCGCCTGGAACCGCAGGCGCAGGGCATCGTGGGCCGCCACCAGGGCATGCAGGGCGCGGCGCAGGTGGGACGGCTCCGGCGCCAGGCGGGCCTTGAGCATCACCGACTGGTTCCAGCGCTGCGCCTCGGGCATGGCCTGGGCGAAGAACTGCTGCTGCATCGGCAGCAGCAGGCTGTTGCCACGGGCGGGCAGGTGCGTGGCCTGGGCCTGCTGCACCTGGGTTTGCGCAACCTGCGCCAGGGTGCGCACGGTCTGGTGGCTGAACAGGTCCTTGGGGCTGAAGTGCAGGCCGTCACGGCGCCCCTGGCTGACCAGCTGGATGGACACGATCGAGTCGCCACCCAGTTCGAAGAAGTTGTCGTCGATGCCCACCTGGTCACGCTTGAGCACCCGCTGCCAGAGCTGCACCAGGCGCGCCTGCAGTTCATTCTCGGCGGCACTGTAGCTGGCCTGGGACTGGGCCATGCCGGGCTTGGGCAGGGCCTTGCGATCCAGTTTGCCGTTGGGACTCAGCGGCATGCTGTCGAGGAACAGCCAGTGGTTGGGCACCATGTAGTCGGGCAGGTGGGCCAGCAGTGCCTGAGTCAGTTGCTGACGCTGCGGCGCTGGCTGGCCAGCCTTGGCCACCAGGTAGGCGACCAGTTGGTTGTCCACCGCCAGCACCGCCGCTTCGTGAACGGCTGGCTGCTCCATCAGCCGTGCCTCGATTTCGCCCAGCTCGATACGCAGGCCGCGGATCTTCACCTGGTGGTCGATGCGCCCGCAGTATTCGATCACCCCGTCGGCGCGGTAGCGCGCCAGGTCGCCGGTGCGGTACATGCGCGCACCGGGCTGGAACGGGCAGGCCACGAAGCGTTCGGCGGTCAGCGCCGGACGCTGGTGGTAGCCGCGGGCCAGGCCCTCGCCGCCCAGGTAGAGTTCGCCGATGACCCCGGCAGGCTGTGGCTGCAGGCCGGCGTCGAGGATCCAGCAGGCCAGGTTGGCAATCGGCGTGCCGATCGGCACCGCTGTCGCGCCTTCGTCGCGGCAGGTCCAGTGGGTGACGTCGATGGCCGCTTCGGTGGGGCCGTAGAGGTTGTACAGGCTTGCCCCCGGCAGGCGTGCGAACACCTGTTGCTGGGCGTCCACCGGCAGGGCCTCGCCACTGCAGACGATGCGTTGCAGGCTGCTGCAACTGGCGACCTGATCATCGAGCAGAAACGCCTGCAGCATCGAGGGCACGAAGTGCAGCGTGGTCACCCGATGCTGGTGGATCAACCGCACCAGACGCGTCGGGTCGCGATGGTCACCCGGCGAGGCGATGGCCAGGCGCGCGCCGGTGATCAGCGGCCAGAAGAACTCCCACACCGACACGTCGAAGCTGAACGGGGTCTTCTGCAGCACCGTATCGCTGGCGTCCAGGCCGTAAGCCGCCTGCATCCACTGCAGACGGTTGGCCAACGCATGGTGGCTGTTGCCGGCGCCCTTGGGCCGGCCGGTGGAGCCGGAGGTGTAGATGACGTAGGCCAGTTGCTCGGGCGTGCACGGCAGTTGCGGGTCGTGCTCGGGCTGCGCGGTCGGCGTCTGGTCGAGCAGGTGCACCGCCAGGCCCGCCGGCAGCGGCAGGGGGTCAAGCAGG
>NZ_AKJC01000072.1 GCF_000282535.1 Pseudomonas sp. GM84
CGGCTTGCCGGCGATTGGCCGTTACTGTCCCAACACCCGGCAATAGAACTTCCACTCTTCCTCCAGCGCATGCGCCAGGTTCTCGGCCTTGCGCAAGCCATGCCGCTCCCCCGCATAGAAGTGCCCTTCGGCCTCGATGCCGTTGGCCCGCAATGCCTCCAGCATCGAACGTGTCTGCTCCGGCACTACCACGGCATCCAGCTCGCCCTGGAAGAAGATCACCGGCACCTTGATCTGCGCTGCATGCAACAGCGGAGTGCGCTGGCGATAACGCTCGGCATCGTGCTGCGGATCGCCGATCAGCCAGTCCAGGTAATCGCCTTCGAACTTGTGCGTGGCGTGGCCCAGGGCAATGGGATCGCTGACGCCGTACAAGCTGGCACCTGCACGGAACACATCCTGGAAAGCCAGGGCACACAGGGTGGTGTAACCGCCTGCGCTGCCGCCGCGAATGAAGGCCTTGTGCCGATCGATCAAGCCTTGCGCGGCCAGGTGCTCGACGGCAGCGCAGGCATCCTGCACATCGCTTTCGCCCCAGCGCAGGTGCAGTGCCTGGCGATACGCACGGCCATAGCCGGTGCTGCCGCGGTAGTTCAGGTCGGCAACCGCAAAGCCCCGCTGGGTCCAATACTGAATGCGGGGGTCGAGTACTGGGTAGCAGGCGGAAGTCGGACCGCCGTGGATGAACACCACCAGCGGCGCTGGGCCCTGCGCGCGAGCTGGCGGGTAGAAGAATCCATGGGCAATTTCGCCGCCGCTGTCGTAGTGGATCGGCTTGGGCAGGCTGATGCAGGCTGCCGGTAAAACGTCGGCGCCGCCTGCCAGGATGCGCACCTCGTGGCTGGCGCGCTCGATGGCGATGACGGCGGGCGGGCTGATGGGCGATGCGGCGATGGCGTAGAGGTGTTCGCCATCCATGGCCAGGCTGCGAAAGCGGGTATAGGCGCTGGCGTAGCGTTGCATCCGGCCATCGGCGGTACGCATCCCCAACTGGCCAAAGCCGTCTTCGAACCAGCTGGCCAGGTAGGTCTGCGGTCCCAGTGCCAGCCAAGTGCAGGTGCCAAGCTGCCAGGGCGCGGCGGCGTGGTCCGCAGGCTCTGCAGGCAAGGCTTGCCAGTGACCGTCGATTTCACCCCACGGCTGCCAGAAACCATTGCGATCGGACAGGCAGTACAGTCGGCCTGCAGCGTCGAAGCGCGGTTGCTGCAGGGATTCGTCAGCCGCTGCAATGCAGCGCGCCTGTCCCCAGTTGCCTTCGGTATCACGTGCTCGGCACATCAGCCGCGTGACCGTCCAGGGCTGCGCCGGGCGGTCCCACTCGATCCAGGCCAGGCGTTGGCCATCGCCGCTCAAGGTGGGCGAGGCATAGAAGTCGGCGCCCTCGGCAAGTACCTCCAAGGTGCACTCGTCGAAGGCGACCAGACGGTGCTGGACCGACTGCCCATGGCGCTCTTGCACGGCCAGCACCTTGCCGCCGTGCCACTGCACATCGCCGAAGCGGCTGGCGCTATCGCCTGTCAGTGCGCGGGGGGCGCCGCCTTCCAGTGGCTGGGTATAGACCTGCTGGTCCTGTTCGTTGACGAACAGCAGCCCGTCGCCACCCAGGCAGAAACTGCCGCCGCCGTATTCGTAGACCCGGCTGCGCACACTGAAGCCGTCTGGCGTCAGGCAACTGGCCTGTTGCCCGTGCCAGCGCCAGACCCGGCAGGCACCGTCGGCCGGGCGAAACTCGTTCCAGAACAGCCCTTGGTCACTGACCTTGAGCTCGGCGAAGTCGGTGCCGGCGGCGACGGCCTGAGCGGCGCTGAATTCAGCCGCGGGCGATGACACGGGAGTTGCGTTCATTGCGGAAGGTCATCTGTTCAATGGCGAGCTCGGCGGTTTGCGCCTCCTCGCGGGCCTTGAGGATGATGCCGTGGTCGGCCGACTTGGCACACACCGGGTCGGCCTTGCTGGCATCGCCGGTGAGCATGAAGGCCTGGCAACGGCAGCCGCCGAAGTCCTTTTCCTTCTCGTCGCACGAGCGGCAGGGCTCGGGCATCCAGTCATAGCCACGGAAACGGTTGAAGCCGAACGAGTCGTACCAGATGTGCCGCAGGTCGTGGTCGCGCACGTTGGGGAACTGCACCGGCAACTGCCGGGCGCCGTGACAGGGCAGGGCGGTACCGTCCGGGGTGATGGTCAGGAACAGGCTGCCCCAGCCATTCATGCAGGCCTTGGGGCGCTCTTCGTAGTAGTCCGGGGTGACGAAGATCAGCTTGCACGGGTTGTCCTCGGCCTTGAGCTTCGCCCGGTACTCGTTGGTAATGCGCTCGGCGCGCTCGAGTTGCTCACGGGTTGGCAGCAGGCCCAGGCGATTGAGGTGCGCCCAGCCATAGAACTGGCAGGTGGCAAGCTCGACGAAGTCGGCGTCCAGGGCGATGCACAGTTCGATGATGCGGTCGATCTTGTCGATGTTGTGCCGATGGGTGACGAAGTTGAGCACCATCGGGTAGCCGTGGGCCTTCACCGCACGGGCCATCTCCAGTTTCTGTGCAAAGGCTTTCTTCGAGCCGGCCAGCAGGTTGTTCACCTGCTCGTCGCTGGCCTGGAAGCTGATCTGGATATGGTCCAGGCCAGCCTCCTTGAAGGCGGCGATGCGCGCTTCGGTGAGGCCGATGCCCGAGGTGATCAGGTTGGTGTAGTAGCCCAGCCGCCGGGCTTCGGCGATCAGCTCGGCAAGGTCCTGGCGCACCAGCGGTTCGCCGCCGGAAAAGCCGATCTGCGCCGCACCCATTTCGCGCGCCTCGGCCATGACCTTGAACCATTGCGCGGTCGTCAGCTCCTTGCCCTGCTCGGCGAAGTCCAGCGGGTTGGAGCAGTACGGGCACTGCAACGGGCAGCGGTAGGTCAGCTCGGCCAGCAGCCACAGCGGCAGGCCGACCGGCACCTCAGGCGAGGGTGATCCAGTGTTCGGCACGGGCCACCTCCATGAATTGCTCGATGTCGTCGGCGACCTCGGGCACACCAGGGAATTGTTGTTCGAGTTCGGCGATGATCGCCGCCACGTCGCGGTTTCCGTCGATCAGGCCGCCGATCAGGCCGGCGCTGTCGTTGAGCTTGATCATGCCCTCGGGGTACAGCAGCACATGGCCTTTTTGCGCCGGCTCGTACTGGAAACGGTAGCCGGGGCGCCAGTTCGGCACCAGTTTGCGATCAAGACTCATAGGGCGATTCCTTTGTGCCACACCCGTTCCTGGGTGACGGAATGGTAAGGCGGGCGGTTCAGCTCGTAGGCCATGCTCATGGCGTCGAGCATGCTCCAGAGGATATCCAGCTTGAACTGCAGGATTTCCAGCATACGCTCCTGGCCCGCCCGCGTGGTGTAGTGCTGCAGGGTGATCGCCAAGCCGTGTTCCACATCACGCCGGGCCTGGCCCAGGCGGGTGCGGAAGTATTCGTAGCCGGCGGGGTCGATCCACGGGTAATGCTGCGGCCAGCTGTCCAGGCGCGACTGGTGGATCTGCGGGGCGAACAGCTCGGTCAGCGAGCTGCTGGCCGCTTCCTGCCAGCTGGCGCGGCGGGCGAAGTTCACGTAGGCGTCGACGGCGAAGCGCACGCCGGGCAGCACCAGCTCCTGGGAGCGCAGCTGGTCCGGGTCGAGGCCCACGGCCTGGCCCAGGCGCAGCCAGGCTTCGATACCGCCATCCTCGCCTGGCGCGCCGTCGTGGTCGAGCAGGCGCTGGATCCACTCGCGGCGGATTTCGCGGTCCGGGCAGTTGGCCAGGATCGCGGCATCCTTCATCGGGATGTTGACCTGGTAGTAGAAGCGGTTGGCTACCCAGCCCTGGATCTGCTCGCGACTGGCGCGGCCCTCGTACATCGCCACGTGGTACGGGTGGTGAATGTGGTAGTAGGCGCCCTTGGCGCGCAGGGCCTGTTCGAATTCGGCCGGGGACAGTGGCAGTGCGTCGTTCATTCAGCTGGCTCCTGTAGAACAGAAAATGCCTCGCGGGAGCAGGAACCTGTGGGAGCTGCCCAGGCTGGCCTCATCGCTGGCAAGCCAGCTCCCACAGGTACCGCGTGCATTACAACTCGATGCTCATGCCATCGTAGGCGACTTCCACCCCGCGGCGGACCACTTCGGCGCGCTCTGGAGAGTCTTCGTCAAGAATCGGGTTGGTGTTGTTGATGTGGATAAGCACCTTGCGCTGCTGTGCAAAACCGTCCAGCACTTCGAGCATGCCGCCGGGGCCGTTCTGCGCCAGGTGGCCCATTTCGCGGCCAGTGCGGGTGCCGACACCGCGGCGCTGCATTTCGTCGTCTTCCCACAGCGTGCCATCGACCAGCAGGCAATCCGCGCCGTGCATCATCGCCAGCAGCTTGTCATCGACCTGGCCGAGGCCGGGGGCGTAGAACAGCTTGCCGCCGCTGCGCGTGTCCTCGACCAACAGGCCAAGGTTGTCGCCCGGGTGCGGGTCGAAGCGGTGCGGCGAGTAGGGGGGCGCGGCGCTGCGCAGGGGGAAGGGCGTGAACCTCAAGTTGGGGCAGGCCGGGATGACGAAGCTGCCTTCGAGCTCGATGCGGTTCCACTGCAGGCCACCGTTCCAGTGGCTGAGCATGGTGAACAGCGGGAAGCCGGTGCTCAGGTCCTGATGGACCATGTCAGTGCACCAGACCTGGTGCGGGCAGCCTTCGCGCAGGCTGAGCAGGCCCGTGGTGTGGTCGATCTGGCTGTCGAGCAGGACGATGGCGTCGATGCCGGTGTCGCGCAGGGCACGCGCTGGCTGCATGGGCGCGAAGGCCTGGAGCTGGGCGCGGATGTCGGGCGAGGCGTTGCACAAGATCCAGTGCTCGCCGTCGTCGGACAAGGCGATGGATGACTGGGTGCGTGCCGTGGCGCGCAGGGTGCCATCGCGATAGCCCTTGCAGTTGACGCAGTTGCAGTTCCACTGGGGGAAACCACCGCCGGCGGCGGAGCCGAGAATCTGGATGTACATGGCTTGGCTCTTTATCCGAAAAGCATATCTGAAAAACGACGACGCCCCGGCGGGCCGAGGCGTCGAGCCGCAAGCAAGGCTTAGCGGTTGGCGAAGTACATGGTCACTTCGAAGCCGATACGCAGGTCAGTGTATGCAGGTTTGGTCCACATGGGAGACTCCTTCCGAATGGGTTGGGGTGATCAGCTACTTGTTGGGATGCCACCTTGCGCAGGAGGTTCCATTGGCTGGGATTGCGCTATCTTACAAGAAAAATTTGTACCGGAAGGTTAATTCTTCGAAAAGCGCTCTTGCAGCCGATGTAATAATCCTACCGCCAGGGTCCTGCCACCGCAGCTGCATTGGCCAGGCAGAGCCAAGGGGATTGCTCGTCGAGCATCGCATCAAGCAGCGCGTCCAGATCTGTTTGCTGCGTGCTCAGAATAGACGCGCGCAGCGATGCCAGCTCGTCGCCCTGTACCGCGAGGTGCGTCTGCCACAGCCATTGCGCGAGATCGTCGTTGGCCATGGCGGCTGTATCGAATTGCTCGGCCAGTACCTGGCTAGCGCCTGGGTCGAGCGTCACGCCCTGGTGCAGCAAGGCCCACAGATGGTCGATGATTTCACCGTGGCGGGTGTGCGGCGACTGCACACCGAACAGCAGGCCGCCCACGCCCTCGATCTGACGGAAGGTACTGAACACCGCGTAGCCGAGTTGCAGCTCGACCCTTAGACGTTGGTACACCGGCCCCTGCAGCAGCTGGGCCAGCAGACGGCCGCAGGCTTGCTGCCGAGCCGGCAGCGGGCAGAACAGCAGCAGTGCATGTTCGTTGCCGGGGACCTGGGCGTGGTGCCAGCGGTGGCCCTGCCACGCGGGCGGAGCGTCCGGCTTGCCAGCATGGCCAGGGCAGCCTTGCAGCACGGCGCCAAGCGCATCGCGGGCGGTCTGGTCGAAGCCCACGGACAGCCCATGCCAGCGGCTGTGTTGCCATGCGTCTTCGAGTACCTGTTGTCCGAGGGTGCCGGCGGGCGCGGGTTCGTCGGCGGTACCGAGTACGGCATCAGGCAGTCGCTTAAGCAGTGCTCTGATCGGGATCAAGGCAGGCGCCTGATTCACTGGCGTGAGCCAACTGCCGGGTGAAGGTACGCGCAAGCTTGCCAGCGCCAGTTCTACAGCCCGTATCACCGCAGCCGGATGCCCCGCGCAGCGCAATTGCCAGTACTCGCCTGCGGCGCTGAATTGCAGCTGCAATGAAGCTCGCTCACAGCGCTGCTGTAGAGGGCGCAGGGCGCGTTCCAGCGCGGCGTGCAGAGGCAGGCGCAGGGCTGAAGGTATATGCCAGCGCAAATAAAGCGCTGCGTATTGGCGCGCCGCAGGCAGTTGGTCGCAGAACGTAACGGCTGCGGGCAGAGGGTTCGCCTTGGCAGCAGGCAATGCGTCCAGCAGCAGCGGATCGATGGCAGGCAGTTGCCATTGCCCCTGTTCGCGGCATGGCAACTGTGCGAGTAGTGATTGCAGCGCGTGCAAGGCCTGGCTATCCAGCGCCGTGAACGGTTGGCCTGCACTGTCTCGGCGGGCCAGCTCAAGCGGACTGGCGCTGCGTTCGCGGCGCTGCTGCAAGAGCCTGAACTCGGCATTGAGCTGCGCCGGGTCAAGCTGGCGAAGGAACCCGAACCAGCCGTGCAGCAAGGCCCAGGCTTCATCGGCGCTGGCGTCTGGAGTCAGCTGCAAGTCGATGTGCCAGAGCACTTGCCCGGCGTAGGCGTACAGCATTTGCGCCTTGAACCCTTGCAGCCAGCCTCGCTGCCGAAGTGCGTCGAGCCAGCCGCCCGGCCTGTTGTCGCTCAGGCAGGCAAGTAACAATTCCAGTGCCTGTTCGGCGCCATTGGGCAGGTTGTCATGGGCAAAGAGCTGTGTGTGGGGTTTTGCCGATAAAGCGGGCGGTGGCAACTGCGCTACAGGCTCTCCAGGCGCGAACAGGCTGGCGGCTTGCCGGCCAAGCTGTTCAAGCGCGTCCAGCGTTTGCGGGCCGCAGAGGCTCAAGGTGATTTGCCCACCTCGATAGAAGCGTTCATGGAAACCCGCGAGGGCCCGCTGAAAGGCAGGATCCTGCAAGGCCAGCGTGTAGCGATTGCCGGCATGAAAGCCACGCAGTGGATGGTTTGCACCCACCGATTGCAACAACGCGAACTGCTGCTGGGCCTGCGGGTTGCGCGACCAGGCGATGAATTCGGCGTGGATCACTTCCCGCTCGCGGCGCTGGCGATCGATGGCCAGGTCGGGTTCGGCAAGCATCTGGCACAAGCGCTGCAGTCCACCGTCCAGGGCGGCGGGCGGCACTTCGAAGAAGAAGTCGGTGGTGCGCTCGCGGGTGCTGGCGTTGACCTGGCCACCCAGGGCCTGGACGTAGCGCATCAGGCCATCGGCCAGGGGAAAGCGAGGCGTGCCAAGGAAGAACAGGTGTTCGAGGAAATGGGCCAGGCCAGGCCATTTGGGCGGCGCATCGTGGCTGCCGGCATGCACCCGCAATGCCGCCGCCGCGCGCGTGAGGTGCGGGGCGTGGCGCAGGGCCAGACGCAGGCCGTTGGCGAGGGTGAGATGGCGGGTGGCGTCAGGCATGGGAACTCCGGGGCAGGTGTTCATGCTAACCCATTTGTACTGGCAGGCCCGGCCTCATCGCCGGCAAGCCGGCTCCCACAAAGTCAGCGGTGAGCTTATGCCTGTGGGAGCGGGCTTGTCCCGCGAACATGGGCGTAGCCCGTGCCAGACTACTCCGGTGTCTGGGCAGGCCTCTTCGCGGGGCCAGCCCGCTCCCACAGGAGAGCAGAGCAGCGCGCTTTTTGTGGGAGCCGGCTTTTTGTGGGAGCCGGCTTGCCGGCGATAGGGCCGTCAGACGTTATGCCAATGCAGCTCCTGACGCAGATCCGTCAGGTAGGGAAACGCTTCGCGCCCCTGTACCACCCGCTCATGCTCCAGTTCCGCCAGCAACTGGCACTCATCGCGCCCGGCCATCGCCAGCAGGCTGCCATCCGGCCCGATGATGCTGCTCTGCCCGCAGTACTGGATCTCGCCTTCCGCCCCGCAGTAGTTGGCATACACCAGGTAGCACTGGTTCTCCTGCGCCCGCGAGCGCACGGTCACCTGGCAGACGAAATCGTAGGGCGTCATGTTCGCCGTCGGCACCAGAATCAGCTCGGCGCCCGCCAGCGCCAGGCGCCTGGCATTCTCCGGGAACTCGATGTCGTAGCAGATCAACAGCCCGACCTTCCAGCCTTCCAGTTCGACGACCGGGAAGTGGTCGGCGCCGGCGCTGAACATCGAGCGGTCCAGCTCACCGAACAGGTGCGTCTTGCGGTAATTGCACAGGCTGCGGCCATGGGCATCGATCAATTGCACGCTGTTGTAGAAGGCGCCATCCTCGGCGCGCTCCGGGTAGCCATAGACGATGGCGATGCGGTGAGCCTGGGCGATCTCCACCACGTCCATGGCCGAAGGGCCATCCTCGGCCTCGGCCAGACGCTCGACCTGCTCCAGGCCGATGTTGTAGCCGCTCAGGAACATTTCCGGGCACACCAGCAACTGCGCGCCGCGCTCGGCCGCCCGTTGCGCCTGGTGGCGCAGCCGTTGCAGGTTGCCGGGCACGTCCAGCGGGTTGGGTGCGCCCTGGAACAGAGCGATGCGCATGCTGCCTCCTTGTCTCAATCGGCCAGGGCGATAGGCCCGATCTCGTCGAACACATCGCCCGGGCCAGGGTTGTCCGGGTGGGTCTGGCCACCGAAGTGGTTCATGATACCCCACACCGCGTTCAGCGAAGTCTGCACCGCGCCTTCGACCCAGGCCGGGGTCCACGACACATCGTCGCCGGCGATGAACATGCCACGCTGCTCGGCGGGCATGTCCTGTTGCATGAAGTGCGCGTACATGCGCTGGTTGTAACGGTAATGGCCCGGCAGTGCGCCCTTGAAGGCGCCGAGGAAGTGCGGGTCGGCTTCCCAGGAAATGGTGATCGGGTCGCCGATGATATGCCCGGCGATGTCGGTCTTCGGGTAGATCTTCTTCAGTGCATCCAGGGCCAGCTGCACGCGTTTTTCCACCGGGTGCGGCAGCATCTTCAGGGCGTCGCTCATCCACGCGTAGGACAGGCAGATCACCCCCGGTTTGTCGTCACCGTTGTCGAACAGGTAGGTGCCGCGGGTCAGGCGGTCTGTGAGGGTCATGCTCATCAGGTCGCGCCCGGTTTGCGGGTCCTTGTCCTTCCAGAACGGCCGGTCGACCATGACGAACGTCTTCGACGACTGCATGTAGCGGGTACGGTCCAGGGCCATCCACATTTTCTGCGAGAACAGGGATTCCTCGCAGTCGATCTGGGTGGTCAGCAGCCAGCTCTGGCAGGTGGCAAGGACAGCGCCATAGTGGCGGGTGTCGCCCCAGTTGTCGGTGACCGCCAGGCGCCCATCGGCGGCACGGGCGATGCGCTTGACGCCAGTGCGCGGCGCGCCGCCATGCAGCGAACTGAGGCTGGTGCCCTCGGGCCAGTGGCTGCAACGCTCCGGCACATGGCGCCAGATGCCTTGCGGCACCTGTTCGACGCCACCGACGATCAGGTGCTGGTGATCGTCGCAGTTGGTCATCACCACGCGGAAGATTTCCAGCATCGAGTTGGGGAAGTCCGAGTCCCAGCCGCCGGTGCCGAAGCCGACCTGGCCGAAGACCTCGCGGTGCTGGAAGCTGAGCTTGGCGAACGAGCGCGAAGTGGCGACGAAATCGTAGAAAGTGCGGTCGTCCCAGAGCGGCACCAGCTTGTTCCACAGTGCCTTCAGGCGCGTTACGTCGCGGTCGCGGATCGCCTGCTGGATCTCGGCGAACTGGCCACCGCTTTCCAGTGCATCGGCCCAGGCGTCGGCCACTTCGTGGAACAGTTCAGGCAGGTCGCTGGCCTTTTCGGCGTAGTAGGTCTGGCCTTCCAGGTCGATTACCGTGCTGCCCGAAGCAGGGGTCAGCGGGTTGGGGAAGGGCTTGGTCTCCAGACCTAGCTTGTCTACGTAGTGATAGAAAGCGGTGGAGGAGACCGGGAAGCGCATGCCGCCGAGTTCGGCGATGATGCCGTCGGTGCCGTTGAAGGCTTGGGAGCGCAGTCTGCCACCCAACTTCGACGCCTCGTACACCACCGGTTTCAGGCCCAGCTTCATCAGCTCGTAGGCGGCCACCAGGCCCGCTATGCCAGCACCGACAATGGCAACCTCTTCACCGTGGCGCTCGGCGGGAATACTGCCCAGGCCGGCAGGGTGCTCAAGCCAGTCGTCGAAGGCGAAAGGGAAGTCCGGGCCGAAGATGGTGATGGGTTTCTTGCCGTCGGCGGGGTGGCGGTTTTTCTTGTTCATGAAGTGACCTTGCCAGAGCGGCTGCGCGAAGGGCGGAGCCTGAGTATAGGAGATGGCTGGGGGTCATTTTATGGAGTGGGATGTTCGTAATTAAGATGCAGAGTGATGGCTGAATGTAAGTTGTTTCGTCATAACGACGAAGGCTTGATCGAACTTGACGATTCTGCCAGAGAGGCGAGCTAGGCCGGCTGGCCGCGATCGACCTTGCTGCTCAGAATGATCGACGTGGTGGTCTTCTCCACGCCCTCGACACTGCCAATCTGGTCCAGCAGTTGGTCCAGCTGCTCTGGCGTATCGCTGCGCAACCAGGCCACATAGTCGAACTCGCCACTCACCGCGCACAGCTGCTGCACTTGCCCCATGCCACTCAAGCGGCGTACCACTTCCTTGCCGGAACGCGGCTGCACCTTGATCCCGACGTAGGCTTGCAGGCCGCCACCGATCAGGCGCTGGCCCAGGCGCACGCCGTAGCCGGTGATGACCTTGCCTTTTTCCAGGCGCGCCAGGCGCGAGTTGACGGTGGTGCGGGCGATGCCCAGCTGGCGTGCCAGGGTGGCAACGCTCTCGCGGGCGTTGATCTGTAGCAGGGCGATCAACTGGCGGTCGATTTCGTCGAGGGTGATGGGGCGCGAATCCGGCATGGCGAGTCTCTGCAGTGGGCTGGCTAGCCTAGCCAGCCATAGGGGAGCAGGGCAAGGGCGAGTGCATAACGGCCATTTATGCGGCATCATAATGAACCGTTTCAGTGGAGGCCCGGTGTGAAGTTCGCCGACCTGCTCGAATGTTGGAGGATGGAAGTCTCCAACAAGAAAGGGCCCGGACGCCGCATCAGCCTGTTGTTCAATGTTCTGCGACGTGTACGCAAGGACAATAAACTTCGCTATCTCTTCGCTTTCCGCCTGGCGCAGTACCTCGACGCCCGCGGCGGACTGGCCCGGCGCCACGCCCGGCGCATGCAGCAGCGCTTGAACCTGAAGTACGCCGTGGACATCGACATTGGCGCGCAGATCGCACCCGGCCTGCGCATCGCCCACTTGCCCGGCGTGGTGATTACCCGGCACGTGACCATTGGCCGCAATTTCTTCGTCCGCCAGAACTGCTCGATCGGGATCAAGACCCTTGGCCTGGAACACTACGCGCTGCACATAGGCGACAACGTCAGCCTGGGGGCCAACAGCTGCATCATCGCCGATCACATCAGCATCGGGGACAATGTGGTCATCGGCGCCATGTCGCTGGTAACCCGTGACATCCCAGCCAACAGCACGTTCTACAACCCTCGGCAAACCTCGCTGCGCAGCAAAGAGTAGATCTGGGCGGAACATGGAAAAGCCGCGCATTCGCGCGGCTTTGTCATGTGCAAGGCTTCCTTAATCGAGTGCCCCTGACAGTACGACCGCTTTCTCGCTGTCGGTCAGGCCATAGGCATTGAAGACGGCGTCATCCAGGGATGTCTCAAGCCGTTCAATGTCCGCGAGAAGCAGGTTTCGCTCCTGCTCAAGCTTCGATTCCTTGAATCTGGCGCGCTTGGAAGTAATCTTTTCATAGACAGAGATGATCGGTGAAGTCGATTCCGGAATGGGGAAATCGGCAAGATTCTTTTTCGTGTACCAAGGGTGCAGACGATCATAGATCGCATATTTTGTGCGGATGTACCACGCGCCAAACGTACTCCCTGCCAGGCCGGCAAGCAGCTTCAGATCGTCTGCCGAACTGTTTTTGGAAATAGCGATATACAGTGCCTGATCTACAGCAGCAGGCTCTTCGATAATGGCGCACGATAGCCTTCTGCCCAGCGTCTTCCTGAGAACGACTTTGGGCGCTCTCATGAACCGCTCTGGACGCGGCTCGGCCAGCCAATCGCCGTATGAAATGAAGCTTCCGCTGTAGCAATAATCAAAAAAACCGACATCCCGACCGCGAATTTCAGGCAGGTAGGTGTCGTTAAGTTTTTCTTCGGAATGATAAGAGCGTTTATCTTTATCAGCTTTTGTTTGGGGACCGTCTTGATAGGCGGATTTTCCATAACCGTCTGTGCGGTAAGCGTGCAGGCCGCGGTTGATATCATACCGCTCGCTGGCGGGAGAGAACGTGTCCACCTTGGCTATGATTTTCTCGTCCGCTTCGGTGTACCGGGGGTCAATGATGCCTCGCGCGATGACCTTCGAGGTATCAAGTACAGCGTAGTCAGTGAATACGCCGGGTGCCGATGATCGAACGACTGAAATTGAATTGCTCTGGGTCGGAGAGCCGATGAAGATTGTGTTCTCGATGCTGGCTGACTTGAAGACCAGATAGTCGAAGAACACCAGCGTGTTGACGCCGTTGACTTCAACCATGAGCTTGCGAAGGTTGCTAAAGTTCGAGGAGTTTAGCCACGAGTCTGGGACGATGTAAGAGATGACACCGTTATCTTTGACAAGCGTGTAGGATTTCTCGATAAAGTACTGATAGAAGTCGGTTTGATATTGAGAGTATTTATAGTGTTCTGAAAAGTATTTCTTGTTCTCGCCGGCAGACGAGTAAAGGTACGGCGGGTTTCCGATTAGAATATCGAATTTCCCTTTGAATCCTTTGAAGAACTCCCTGTCCCAGTTGAACGTGTTGACTGACAGTCGTTCGTCCAGTGACAAGCTGTCGGCGTCGAACAGCTCGTAGAAGTCGTCACCGATAAGAGAATTTCCGCACTTTATGTTTTTCCCGAGGTCGGGAAGTACGCGCATTTTGAAAAGATCCATCTGGCTGGAAACGACGTCGCCGTTCTCACCTTCAAGCACCTTCAGCAGGAGAGACAGCTTGGTGACCTCCACTGCCTGTGGGTCAATGTCCACGCCAAAGATATGACTGGTCAGGATGCGTCTTTTTTCCGCAATGGTGAGGCGCCACTCACCGCCCGCCGCATAGTAGAGTTTAGGATCCCTGCCTTTGGCGTGTTTTTCTGCGTTTTCTTCTACATATTTCGTGCAGTACCAATTCAACAGGTACTGGTAGGCGACGATGAGAAAGGAGCCAGAGCCACACGCAGGGTCGATGATCCGTAAGGGCGCGGAATCCTTGACTCTCGCATCATTGCCAGACACCTGGTTGGGGGTGCGACCGCTTACCCATTTTCCAATGGTGTTTTCGACGATGAACTCGGCAATGTACGAGGGGGTGTAATAGACCCCGCCGGCCTTTTTGACTTCCGGTTTTTCCGTGATCGTAATGGCGTTCTTGCTATGGCTTATTACCTTGCCAAGGAATTGCTCATACACTTGCCCAAGGATGTCCGCAGACAAAACGCTGAACACATAAGGGCTGTCGGGGTAGTAAAGTCCTTTGATGATTTCATGCAGGACTTTGTCATCAATCTTCAGGTCAAGCGTGAAGTTATCGAGTGTTTCCTGGGATCCGTCTGCTTCATCAAAGTGAAAGAGGCCAGAGTTGTAACGAGCGTCCGCTTTGCGAAAAAGCTCACAGAGCGCGGCGTAGATGTTCTTGGTGCCCTTGAGATTTCCGAGGGTTCCGTAAGGCTCGATGCCGCGGTCTTCAGCGATCCGCAGGAAGACGATTCGATCTATCGTTCGCTGGACGGCGGTATTGAGCTCTCGAATGCTGAGCGTCTTGTTCCTCAGAAAGATGTTTTTGGCCAAGGCTTCTCGCCATGACTCGATATCATCCAGGAACGCATCATCGACCTGTGCCGTGCCTCTTTTCTTGCGGGCGTCGTTGGAGAATTTATCGAAAGACCCTCTGAGAACGGACTCTTTGGACAGGATGGAATAGATCTCGTCCCAGTGCTCTACGTAGTCTTTGAAGTGGTAGATCTTGACGCGTGCCTTGCTTGCCTTGTCCGAGGGCTCCGGCTTGATGCGGCAATCGTAAATGGCAAGGTCTTCAAAGTTGGACAGTACCGATAGAGAAAGCTTGGCGCTCCAACCGTAACGCCTGAGCTGGTAGGCTGAGGGTATGTCGTCTGTGACCGGGACTGCAGGCTTCTTCGCTTCGAGAAAGAATTTTCTCGCGCCTCCAATTCTAAACGAGTAATCGGGGGCCTTGGTTCTTCCGCCTATTTTTACCGCGTCTTCATGAACGACATCCTTGTAAAGCTCGGCGTACTCGTTCTTGTTGCTGACATCCCAACCCAGAAGCTCGAACAGCGGATTGATGAACTGGATTCTTGCCTGTGTTTCATTGAATTTGCCTGAGCGGTATTCCGTTCTGTTTTCTTCATACAGTGAAACCAGTTCTCTCAGCTTTTCGGGTACGGCCATGTCAGGTTTCTTCCTTAACGCGTTGGCGGTCCTCGGTTGCTTTTGTTCCCGAGGTCGCCTTGATGTGTTCGAGATAGACTCAGCTACTTCAGGAATGATGGGCAGGTGCTCTTAAGGCGACTGCCAGCGCTGCACCATTATTGTCCAGGACACGACCTGATCGAAACTGGATTTCCAGCTTGGCGAGCAAGAGGGGGCTGCGTTTGGGCTGTCGTGCACCCGGCCGGGCGTACAAGTGTGACCTGGCAAATTTTTGCGAGTTTGTCGGACTGGCCTGGGTGTGAGCGTCTGGTACGCGGGGCGCTCAGCGGAGGGGGCGGGAGCAGGGCATCAAGCGCCTGAAGGCGCATGGCCAGGGAGGCAAGCTGCGCTATCGAGCGCTGAATCTGATGAGGCAATCTCGAAACTGCAGCAGCGCTGCAGCTCCTGATTTGATGGTGGGCCCACACGGACTCGAACCGTGGACCAAAGGATTATGAGTCCTCTGCTCTAACCGACTGAGCTATAGGCCCTCAGTAAGCGCCCGGATTATAACGAGGGTTTCGAAAGCGTGCCATCCGAAAGATCGGATAGTGCTATGCGAAGAAAGGTAGCGGCAAATTCCTCCGGCGGCAGCGGCAGGCTGACGATGTACCCCTGGATCTGCTCGCACCCTTCGGCAGCCAGGAACCGTTGCTGCGCCTGGTTTTCCACCCCCTCGGCAATGATGGTCAATTGCATGCTGCGGCCTAGGGCGATGATCGCGCGGGCAATGGCGGCATCGTGTGGATCATCGGGAAGCCCGCGAATGAACGACTTGTCGATCTTGAGGATGTCCAGCGGCAGGCGCTTGAGATAGCTGAGCGACGAGTATCCGGTGCCGAAGTCGTCGATGGCCAACTGCACGCCCAGCTGCTTGAGCTGGTGCAGCACGGCCAGGGCTTCCTCGGCCTGGCTCATGATGAAGTTCTCGGTGATCTCGAGTTGCAGGTCGCCAGCCTTGAGCTGGTAAGTCTTGAGCAACTGCTCGATGCGTTTGGCCAGGCCGCCGTGGCGCAGTTGCGCCCCGGCAAGGTTGATCGACAGCGGACCGAAGGCCTGGTAGTCCATCTTCCAGTGATGTATCTGTCGACAGGCCTGCTCCAGTACCCAATCGCCAATTTGCAGAATGGTGCCGTTTTCTTCGGCGAGATGAATGAAATGCTCTGGCGGCACCTCGCCGAAGGTTGGATGACTCCAGCGGATCAGCGCTTCGGCGCCGACCAGGGCCTGGGTCTTGAGGCTGAGCTTGGGCTGATAGCTCAAGCTCATTTCGTTGCGCTCGATGGCCCGGCGCAATTCGTGCTCCAGGGCAATGCGTTCACTGGCCTGGGCGGTGAGGTCGCGGGTGTAGGCTTCGACGCGGTTGCGGCCTTTGGCCTTGGAGCGGTACATGGCGGCGTCGGCGTTGCGGATCAGCGTGGCGACGTCGGTGCCGTCCTGCGGGTAGAGGCTGATGCCGATGCTGGCGCTGGTGAAGAACTCGTGCTCGCCGGCCTGAAAGGGTGCGCTGAAGCAGGCCAGCAGCTTGTTGGCGATGGCGCTGGCATCGCTGGGCCTGTGCAGGCCAGGCAGCAGGATGATGAACTCGTCGCCGCCCAGGCGGGCCACGGTGTCGACGTCGCGCACCTGCTCCTTGAGGCGCTGCGCGATGCCTTTGAGCAGCAGGTCGCCGACGGGATGACCGAGGCTGTCGTTGATGTGCTTGAAGCGGTCGAGGTCGAGGAACAGCACGGCGCCCTGGCGGTTGGAGGTCTGCGAACAGGTGAGCACGGCCTGCAGGCGGTTCTCGAACAGGGCGCGGTTGGGCAAGCCTGTGAGCGGGTCGTGGTGGGCTTGGTAGTCGAGCTTGGCCTGGGCGTGCTTGAGGCTGGAAATATCGGCGAACACGGCGACGAAGTGAGTGATTGCGCGCTCGTTGTTGCGCACGGCGCTGATGGTCAGCCAGCTAGGGTACAACTCGCCATTCTTGCGTTTGTTGTAGATCTCGCCCTGCCAGTGCCCCTCGGCGGTGAGCTGGTGCCACATGGCGGCATAGAAGGCGCTGTCATGCTGGCCGGAAGAGATTAGACGCGGGGTCTGCCCGAGTGCCTCGATTTCGCTGTAGCCGGTGATTTCGCTGAACGCGCGGTTGACGGCGCTGATGCGCTGGTCGATGTCGGTGATCAGCACGCCTTCGGCCGTGTTTTCGAACACGGTGGCGGCCAGCTGCAACTTCTCTTGCATCAGGTGGCGCTCGGTAATGTCGCGGGCGATGGTCAGCATGCAGTCGACCCCGCCAATCGGAAGCGGCCTTGCGGACAGCTCGCACAGGCGAATCTGCCCGTCGCTACGGCGGATATGGCAGCTGAAATCGCGCACGAAGCCATCGCGGGCCAGTTGGTCGATCATGCGCTTGCGTTCATTGAGGTCGACCCAGATCCCCAGGTCGAAAGATGTCTGGTCGATCGAGGGATTGAGTTCATAGCCGGTCAGGCGGCAGAAGCCTTCGTTGACCTCGACCAGCAGGCCATCGCTCTGACGCGACAGCAACAGGCCGTCGGGAGAGGCATGGAAAGCCTTGGCGAACTTCTCTTCGGAAATTTGCAATTGTTGCTGGGTTTCTTTCAGCTGACTGATGTCACGCACCGCCACGACGAAGGCCAGGGTGCCGTCCAGTTCGAAGGTTTCTGCAGACGTCAGGCCGATGAACAGCTGGCCATTGCTGCGGCGGTAGCTCATTTCCAGATTGCGGATGCCGCCCTGATGCAGGCGCTCGAGCAGATGCGGGCCGGCGCCTCGCTCGCCCCAGAGGTCCAGCTCGGTCGCGGTACGGCCTATGACCTGGCCTGGGCTAAGGCCGATCTGTTCTTCGAAGGCTTCGTTGACCTCCAGCAGGCAGCCGTCGCTATGGCGGGCGATCAGCAGAATATCGGGGCATTGCTGGAACACCGAGGCGAACTTCTGCTCGGACAGGCGCAGGGCGTCCTCGGTGCGCTTGGTTTCGCTGATATCGATCATCAGCCCGCGCATCACCGGCCGGTGGCCGTGTTCGATCATGCTGACGATATTGCGCACCCAAAGGGCCTGGCCGTCGGCGCCAATCACCCGGTAATCGAGGCTGTGGTCGCGCCCGGCAGCCGTTTCGCTTTCGCAGAAGGCCTGGGCCCACAGCGCGTCCTCGGGGTGCAGGATGCTGCGCCAGAAGCCGGCTTTGAGCCAATCGTGCAAGGGATAGCCGAGCAAGTCTTCGGCATGGGGCGACACGTAGCTGTAGGTGAAATCGTTGGCGTCGGCTTCCCAGGCGATCGCCGACAGGCTCTCGATCAGGCCCCGGTAGTGGTATTCGCTGCTGCGCAGCTCCTGTTCCAGCGCGATGCGCCGGGAAATCTCCGAGCTGAGCCGGCGGTTGATGCGGATAACCACGGCCAGGATGGCCACCAGCAGCAGGACGGCGGGCAGGCCGTACATCAGCACGTCGCGCCAGAAGCTGCGCTGGTCTACCACGTTGCCGACCCAGCGTTGCTGGATCTGGTTGATTTCGTCGCTGGACATGTCGGCCATGACCTTGTCGAGGATGCCGACCAATATCTTCTTGTCGCGCGGTGCGGCCATGGCCAATTGGTAGCGATAGGGTGTTTCACCACTGACGTACAGGCCGTCGAGCTTGAGCTGGCGCAGGCTCCAGATGCTCGAAGCGAGGTCGCCGACTACCGCATCCACTTCGTCGGTGGCCAGTGCCTGCAGGGTCGAACTGACATTGGGCATGGCCACGAGGTTGAGGTCGGGGTGATGGGTGCGCAGCAGCTCGTGGGGGGCGTAGTTTTCCACCACGGCGATCTTCAGGCCGTAAAGGTCCTTCAGGGTGCGTGGTTGCGGGCCGCCATCATGGGCCAGGATGACGATCGGGAAGTCCAGGTAGGGGCGGGTAAAGGCCAGGTAGCCTTGGCGCTCCGGCGTGGACATGATGCCGGGCAACAGGTCGATGCGGTTTTCCCGCGCCTGCTGGAGTACCTCGGTCCAGCTGCTGGGCTCGACCGGCTTGAGCGATACACTCAGGCGTTCCTGGAGCAAGGCGATGTAATCGGCGGCCAATCCCTGGTACCGGCCCTCCTGGTCACGAAACTCGAATGGTGGCCATGAGGCGTCGACGCCCAGCTTCAGCTGCGGGTGGGCAGCAAGCCAGGTTTTTTCCTCGTCTGTCAGGGTCAGGGCGCCGGCCGTTGTGTTCCACAGGATCAGGAGCAGCAACAGAATGGCCGGCATCGGCGGCATATCGGCCTCGCATTCAGGTGGTCTGAAGTCGAGTGTAGACGGGCATTTGGCCCGGTGGGTAGCGAGTGGCCACGACGAGCCTTTATCCCAAAAGAAAAACCCCGGCCTGGGCCGGGGTTCGTCATCACTCGTCGAGGAAGGAGCGCAGATGCTCGCTGCGAGTCGGGTGGCGCAACTTGCGCAACGCCTTCGCTTCGATCTGACGGATCCGCTCACGGGTCACGTCAAACTGCTTGCCCACCTCTTCGAGGGTGTGGTCGGTGTTCATGTCGATACCGAAACGCATGCGCAGCACTTTGGCTTCACGTGCGGTCAGGCCCGAGAGCACGTCGCGGGTCGCTTCCTTGAGGCTTTCGACCGTGGCCACGTCGATCGGGGACTGCATGGTCGAGTCCTCGATGAAGTCGCCCAGGTGCGAATCTTCGTCGTCACCGATCGGTGTTTCCATGGAGATCGGCTCTTTGGCGATCTTCAATACCTTGCGGATCTTGTCCTCAGGCATTTCCATGCGCTCACCGAGCTCTTCCGGGGTCGGTTCACGGCCCATTTCCTGCAGCATCTGGCGGGAAATTCGGTTGAGCTTGTTGATCGTCTCGATCATGTGCACCGGGATACGGATGGTGCGCGCCTGGTCGGCGATCGAGCGGGTGATCGCCTGGCGAATCCACCAGGTGGCGTAGGTCGAGAACTTGTAGCCGCGACGGTATTCGAACTTGTCCACCGCCTTCATCAGGCCGATGTTGCCTTCCTGGATCAGGTCGAGGAACTGCAGGCCGCGGTTGGTGTACTTCTTGGCGATGGAGATCACCAGACGCAGGTTCGCCTCGACCATTTCCTTCTTGGCGCGGCGGGCTTTCGCCTCACCGATGGACATGCGACGGTTGATTTCCTTGATCTCGGCGACAGTCAGGCCGGTCTCGGTCTCGAGGTCGATCAGCTTCTGCTGGCAAGCAACGATGGCGGCGTCCTTTTCACCCAGGGCGGCAGCCCACTTGGTGTTGCGCTTGGCCAGGTCACCGCTCCAGGTCTGGTCGGTTTCGTTGCTCGGGAACAGGCGCAGGAAGTCGGCACGCGGCATGCGCGCATCACGGACGCACAGTTGCATGATCGCGCGCTCTTGCTGACGCAGGCGGCTCAAGGCATCACGTACACGCTCTACCAGTACGTCGAACTGCTTGGGCACCAGCTTGATCGGCATGAACAGATCGGCCAGGGCCTGCATGGCACCGATGCTTTCGGCATGGCTGCGGCCATGCTTTTTCAGCACCTTGAGGGTGACAGCGAGCTGATCGGAGACTGCACCGAAACGCTGGGCTGCGACGACTGGGTCCGGACCGCTTTCGGCCTCTTCCTCGTCATCACTGCTTTCTTCGCTTTCTTCTTCGTCGTCGGACTCTTCCTTCGCAGCCGCGGCCTTGGCGCCAGGAATCGGCACCTCTTCGGTCGGGGCGGCGATGTTGTCGTCAGGGTCGATGTAACCGCTGAGAACATCCGACAGACGGCCACCTTCGGTGGTGACGCGGTCATATTCGCCGAGGATATAGTCGACAGTGCCCGGGAAGTGGGCGATGGCACCCATCACCTCGCGAATGCCTTCCTCGATACGCTTGGCGATTTCGATCTCGCCTTCGCGGGTCAGCAGCTCGACGGTACCCATTTCGCGCATGTACATGCGCACCGGGTCGGTCGTGCGGCCGATATCGGTTTCAACTGCCGCCAACGCAGCAGCGGCTTCTTCGGCCGCGGCTTCGTCGGTGTCGGCTTCCGCCAACAGAAGGGCATCCGCATCCGGAGCACTCTCGAATACGTTGATCCCCATGTCGTTGATCATGCGGATGATGTCTTCCACCTGTTCCGGATCTGAAATATCCTCCGGCAGGTGGTCGTTGACCTCCGCGTAAGTCAGGTAGCCCTGCTCACGACCGCGGGTGATCAACTCTTTGATACGAGACTGCTGTTGCGCTTTTCCGGACATAACACCCTATCCACTGAAGGTCTTGGCGGGCAAAAAACAAGCCGAGGATTATACCCGAGCATGGGCCTCACGCGCCAGATGAGGTCGGCGTTTGTGCGGGAACATTCCGGCTCAGCAGGGCGAGGAGCTGTGATTTTTCCTCGCTGGTCAATTCGCTTTGACGTGCTTTTCTGAGCAGTTGTTCCAGGCTGCGCTCGCGTTGGCGGGCGGACAAGCTAGTTATAGTGTCGAAAAACTGTTGTTCAAGGTTGTCGGCCACGATCAGCCATTCCTTTTCTGCCAAGGCCCTCAACAGGCGACCTTGTTCGGTGCCGTGCCAGCGTGCGATCAGTTGCATTGAGCTTAGCCCAGGATTTTTCTGAGCGGCTTCGATCAATGCCACCAGCAGCTGGCTGTAAAGGTGTTCTTCGTCGGCGAAATGGCTGGCGTCCTCGACTTTGCCAGCCAGCAGCGGGTGGTGCAGCAGAGTGCGCAGGGCGGCCAGGGTCGGTGGTTCCACCGGTGCTGGGGTGCGTGGCGGCGCTTCGTCGCGCTGTTGCCACGGCTTGCCACCTTTGCGGTTCTTGTCCCAGGGCTTGTCGCTCCACGGTTTCTTGCCGCCACCCTTGTTCGGCTTCCACTGCTGCTCCTGCTGCGCCGGGGCGTAGTCGTGCACCGGCATGTCGCTGTAGTCCGGGGTGTAGCTGGCCATGGCGTCGTAGTCGAAGCCGGGGTCATAGTCCGGCACGCTGCTGGCGGCGGGGGCGTGTTGGGCCAGCTGCTCGACCTGCTGCGGATCGAGGCCGGTGATTTCCTTCAGGCGATTGCGCATCAACTGGCGCAGGTTGGCGCCAGGAATTTTTTCGATCAACGGTGCGGCCAGGGTCGCCATATGCGCCTTGCCTTCCAGCGAACGAGGGTCGGCCTCGACGCTCAGTTGCTCGAAAAAGTAGTCAGCCAGCGGTTGGGCGTGCTGGTTGATGCGTGCCATGAAGGCATCGGTGCCTTCGGCGCGCACCAGGCTGTCGGGGTCTTCGCCTTCGGGCAGGAACAGAAAGCGCGCCCGACGCCCGTCCTGCAGGGCCGACAGGGTTGATTCCAGCGCGCGCCATGCCGCCTTGCGTCCGGCCTGGTCGCCGTCGAAACAGAACAGCACGCTGGGTACCACGCGGAACAGGCGCTTGAGGTGCTCTTCGCTGGTCGCGGTGCCGAGGGTGGCCACGGCGTTGCGCAGGCCCTGCTGGGCCAGGGCGATGACGTCCATGTAGCCTTCGACGACGATGATCTCGTCGAGGTTTCGGTTGTGCTTGCGTGCCTCGTATAACCCGTAGAGCTCCTGGCCCTTGTGGAACACCGGGGTTTCCGGCGAGTTGAGGTACTTGGGCTTGTCGTCGCCGAGCACCCGGCCACCAAAGGCGATGATGCGCCCGCGGCTGTCGCGGATCGGGAACATCACTCGGTCGCGGAAGCGGTCGTAGCGCTTGCCGCTTTCGGCGTTCTCGATCAACAGGCCGGCATCGATCATCACCTTCTGCTGCAGGGTGTCGGCGCCCAGGTGCTTGAGCAGGTTGTCCCAACCTGGCGGGGCGAAGCCCAGGCCGAAGTCGCGGGCAATTTCGCCTGACAGGCCGCGGCCCTTGAGGTACTCCACCGCTGCTTTGCGGGTGGGGTGGCTGCGCAGGGCCTGGCGGTAGAATTCGGCGGCGGCATCCAGCAGGGGATAGAGCGGCGAGTCGGTCGGCTGGCGTGGTTTCTGCCCGCGCCGGCCCTCCTCGCGAGGTACTTCCATGCCGGCGGCGCGTGCCAGTTCCTCGACGGCCTGGGGAAAGTCCAGGTTGTCGTGGTCCATGACGAAACCCAGGGCGTTACCGCCGGCACCGCAGCCAAAGCAGTAATAGAACTGCTTGTCCGGGCTGACCGTGAAGGAGGGAGTCTTCTCCTTGTGGAACGGGCAGCAGGCGGAGTAATTCTTGCCGGTCTTTTTCAGCTGGACGCGTGAGCTCACCACGTCGACGATGTCGAGGCGGTTGATCAGGTCGTCAATGAAGCTTTGGGGAATCAGCCCGGCCATAGCAGTCTCGTCATCTGGCAACTGGCAAGTCTAATCGCTAGCGCGCCGGTTGGGGCGAGTGCAGCTAGGGGAAGTGCGAGGGAATGTGTGCTCGTCGGTAGCCACCAAAATTACCGGGGGCTCGTCAGTCAGGACGTGCACGGCTGGTCGAAGACCAGTTCTGACGTGTTGAAGCGGTTGTCCACTACGAGTTGCGGCGGACGCCTTGGGCTAGCTGCTCAAGGTTGAAACAAACCGCTGCCATCGGCCCGGCGGTGAGCCGGGCAGGGCAGAAGCTTTGCGTTGAACGTCTGTATTAGTACAGACGAACGGCGCGGCGCTGTTCGCGCTGAACTTTCTTGGCGTGACGCTTAACAGCAGCAGCTGCTTTGCGCTTACGCTCTGCGGTCGGCTTCTCGTAAAACTCGCGGCTACGAACTTCAGCCAGTACACCGGCTTTTTCGCAGGAGCGCTTGAAACGACGCAGAGCTACGTCGAAGGGTTCGTTCTCTTTAACTTTGACGGCTGGCATCCAGGGCTACCTTAATTCATTACCGGGGTAGACGTGCTCCTGGCAAAACAAAGGTGTGCTGGAGAACGTCGGTTTTCAAGGGTTGCGGATGTTAACCCTTAGCACGCCGGAATGCAAAGCCTCTGATCGAAAACCGCTGGTCGGCACCCGGCACGGGGACTATCATGCGCGGCTTCGAAATCAGCCCCCACAAGGGACGAGCCCATGCTAGTACTGGGATTGGAAACATCCTGCGACGAAACCGGCGTCGCATTATACGACAGCGAACGCGGTTTGTTAGCCGATGCGCTGTTCAGCCAAATTGACCTGCACCGTGTGTTTGGCGGGGTCGTGCCCGAGCTTGCGTCGCGGGACCATGTCAAACGCATGTTGCCGCTGATCCGTCAGGTATTGGACGAGGCCGGCTGCGTGGCCACCGAGATCGACGCCATCGCCTACACCGCGGGTCCTGGCCTGGTCGGGGCGTTGCTGGTCGGCGCCTCGTGCGCCCAGGCACTGGCGTTCGCCTGGGATATCCCGGCGATCGGTGTGCACCATATGGAAGGTCATTTACTGGCGCCGATGCTGGAGGAAAACCCTCCGCAGTTTCCGTTCGTCGCTTTGTTGGTGTCTGGCGGGCATACCCAGCTGGTGCGCGTCGATGGTATCGGCCAGTACGAGCTGCTGGGCGAGAGCCTCGACGACGCCGCCGGTGAGGCGTTCGACAAGACTGCCAAGCTGATGGGTCTGAATTACCCCGGCGGCCCGGAAATCGCTCGCCTGGCCGAACAGGGTGTGCCTGGACGCTTCGTGTTCCCGCGGCCGATGACCGATCGCCCGGGCCTTGAGTTCAGCTTCAGTGGCCTCAAGACATTCGCCCTCAACACCTGGCAACAGTGCCGCAATGCTGGCGACGACAATGAGCAAACCCGTTGCGACGTGTCCCTGGCGTTCCAGCAGGCGGTGGTGGAGACTCTGACCATCAAGTGCAAGCGGGCCCTCAAGCAGACGGGCCTCAAGCGCCTGGTGATCGCCGGTGGTGTGAGCGCCAACAAGGCGTTGCGTGTATCCCTGGAGGACATGCTCGCCGGTATCAAAGGCAACGTGTACTACGCGCGCCCCCAGTTCTGCACCGACAACGGCGCGATGATCGCCTATGCCGGCTGCCAGCGCTTGTTGGCCGGGCAGCAGCAAGACCTGGCGATCAGCGTGCAGGCGCGCTGGCCGATGGAGCAGTTGCCTCCCCTGTGAATCGCGTCAGAAGTGCCGCTCGCGCCCGGCGAACAGGTCGCGCAAGTTGTTGCGGTGGCGCCAGACGATCATCACTGTGAGCACGCTGACCGGCAGCAAGGCCTCGGGCTCGCGCCAGGCCAGCAATGGCAGGGTCAGAGGCGTGGCGATCAGTGCCGCCAGCGAACTGGTGCGGGTGAGGTAGAAGGTCATCAGCCAGGCGCCGATGGCCAGTAGCGCGGCAGGGAAGTACAGGCCCATCAGCATGCCCGCTGCGGTGGCCACGCCCTTGCCGCCCTGGAAGTGGAAGTACACTGGGAACAGGTGACCGAGTACCGCGCAGATGCCGACCCAGGCTTGTTCCTGCAAGTCGAGCCCGGCCAGGCGCGCGAGCAACACCGGTAACAAGCCCTTGCACAGGTCGCCGAGCAAGGTCAGGATCGCCAGCTTGCGGCCCGCCAGGCGTAGCATGTTGGTGGCGCCGGCATTGCCCGAACCGCTGGAACGCGGGTCCGGGCTGCCCGAAAGGCGGCTGAGGACGATGGCGAAGGACAGTGAGCCGAGCAGGTAGGCAAGCAGCGCCAGTAACCAAAACATGCTAACTATTCCGGGCGAGGACGCCCTGATTCTAACGGCGCCAGTCGCCCTTGTCGTGCTGTGGAGAGAAGTGCTTGGACAGAGTGTTCATCGAAGGCCTGGAAGTCGACACCGTCATTGGTGCCTATGACTGGGAACGGGATATTCGCCAGTGCCTGCGCCTGGACCTGAGTTTCGCCTGGGAAAATCGCCCAGCTGCGGCTGGAGATGATCTGAGCCTGGCGTTGGACTACGCCAGCGTTTCGTCGCGTATCCAGGCCTTTGCCGAGCAGGCGCGCTTCGAGCTGGTGGAAACCTTTGCCGAACGCTTGGTGGCGACGCTGATGGACGAATTCCACATCCCTTGGGTACGGCTGAAGCTGACCAAGCCGGGGGCGGTCCCCGCAGCCCGTGGTGGTGTTGGCGTGGAGATCGAGCGCGGATGCCTTTGAGCACGGTTTACCTGGGCCTTGGCAGCAATATCGACCGCCACAGGCACCTGTGCGCCGGGCTCGATGCCTTGGCCGCCATACTCACTGACATGCGCTGTTCTCCGGCTTTCGAGAGCCACGCGGTAGGGATCAAGAGTGGCCCGTTCATCAACTTCGTGGTGACGGGCAAGACCGACCTGCCGCTGATGGAGCTGGACCGCCGCCTCAAGTTCATCGAGGCTGACAACGGCCGATATGCCCCGGACCGCAAGGGTTTGCCGCTGGATATCGATGTGCTGATGTATGACGATCTGCACGGTACCTATGATGGGTTGGTGTTGCCCAGGGCCGAGATCCTGAAAAATGCCTTTGTGCTGTGGCCCTTGGCATTGCTGGCGCCTGAACTGGTGCATCCGGGAGCGGGGAAGGGCATGGCGCAGTTGTGGCAGGAAGCGCGCATCGAGCAGGTGCTGGCGCCTGTTGCGTTCGAGTGGCGCGGGTTGCAGCTCACCCCGGCCTGAATGGAGCGGGGCACACCACAAGCATTGAAAACGGTCTGTGGGAGCCGGCTTGCCGGCGATAGGGCCCGAACAGGCTGCCCAAGGCGGTCGTGTTGTGCCTGCTCCGGCCTCATCGCCGGCAAGCCGGCTCCCACAGGGATCGTGCAAGCTTCAGGGCTTTGGGGCGTGTTTGTAGACTTGCAGTGCCTTGAGCCGTTCCTGCTTGAGCGCCTCTCCCAATTGCTGCCCGGTCAGCCCCGCGGCCACCAAGGGCTTCACATCCACTTCCCTCGCTGTCGTCGCTGCGCCACGCAAGTAGTCGCCCTGTGGGTAACTTTGCGCGCCGTGTCCCCGCGCATCCATTTCACACGTGGCAATGAAGTCCTCGAACCGCTGCGGTCGCCGATACACGTCGAACTTCTGCAACAACTCCAGTAAAGCCTCTGGCTCCAATTCAAAGGCGCCTTGGCCACGCTCACCAAACTCGCCAGCCAGCATGGCCAGCTCCTGGCATTCGCGCGGGGCCTTGAAGCGCTGGTTGAGCGCCTTGATCGCAGCCGGTTGCAGACCCCACAGCAGGCAGGCCCAGCGCACGTGCAGGGGTTGATGGTGCTCGGCAGCCAGGATGAGCGCGTTCAGCGAAGCCGTCCCAGTCTCGATCTCAGGCATCAGCTCGCGCAGGGCTGCACAATCGCGCAGTACCTGGATGAACACTTGTGGCTGGTCCTCCATCAATGCGCGCTCGATCTCCTTCCAGCTGCGCTCGGCGGTCAACGCCTGCAGCTCGCCGGAAGCACTGATCTGCCGCATCAGCGCAAGGGTTTCGTCAGCGACCCTGAAGCCGAGCGGCGCATAGCGAGCGGCAAAGCGCGCTACGCGCAGTACTCGCAGGGGATCTTCGGCGAACGCCGGTGAAACGTGACGCAGAATGCGCTGCTCAAGATCGATTTGGCCATGGTAGGGATCGATCACGTTACCGTGGTCGTCTTCGGCCATTGCATTGATGGTCAGGTCCCGTCGAATCAGGTCTTCTTCGAGCGTTACGTCCGGGCTGGCATGGAAGGTGAAACCACCATAACCGCGTCCGCTCTTGCGTTCGGTGCGGGCCAGGGCATATTCCTCGCCCGTCTTGGGATGCAGGAAAACCGGGAAATCAGCGCCTACCGGGCGATAGCCCTTGGCGTGCATTTCTTCGACGGTAGCGCCGACCACCAGCCAGTCGATATCACTGACCGGGCGTCCGAGCAGGCGGTCACGGACCGCGCCGCCGACTTTGTAGATGTGCATGTGCAGCCTCCATTACTGCCCACAGGATACCCTGTCGGCAGCAATGGCGGTGCTTTGCGGCTAGAGATGATGAATGACGGCCAGGTCCATGCGGCCATAATCGCCGCCTTCGCCGTGCTCGCCACGCGGTGGCATGTGATGGGTCTTGACCACCTGGTCGCCCTGCACGGTTTCCAGGTGGATATCGAAGCCCCACAGCCGGTGCAGGTGCTTGAGTACTTCCTCGGTGGAGTCGCCCAGCGGTTTGCGGTTGTGCTGCTGGTGGCGCAAGGTCAGGGAGCGGTCACCCCGGCGGTCGATGCTCCAGATCTGCACGTTGGGTTCGCGGTTGCCAAGGTTGTACTGGGAGGCCAGCTGCTCGCGGATAGTGCGGTAGCCTGCTTCGTCGTGGATGGCCGGTACCAGCAGGTCGTCGCGTTGGTCGTCGTCGAGAATGCTGAACAGCTTGAGGTCGCGGATCACTTTGGGTGACAGGTACTGCAGGATGAAGCTTTCATCCTTGAAGCTGCTCATGGCGAACTTGATGGTCGACAGCCAGTCACTGCCGGCGATGTCGGGGAACCAGTGGCGGTCCTCCTCGGTCGGGTTTTCGCACATCCGACGGATGTCGGTGTACATCGCGAAACCCAGTGCGTAGGGGTTGATACCGTTGTAGTAAGGGCTGTCGAAGCCAGGCTGGAACACCACGCTGGTATGCGACTGGAGGAATTCCATGATGAAACCATCGGTTACCAGGCCTTCATCGTAGAGGTCGTTCATCAGGGTGTAATGCCAGAACGTGGCCCACCCTTCGTTCATGACCTGGGTTTGGCGCTGCGGGTAGAAGTACTGCGCGATCTTGCGCACGATACGCACCACTTCACGCTGCCACGGCTCCAGCAAAGGTGCATGTTTTTCGATGAAATAGAGAATGTTTTCCTGAGGTTCGGCGGGGAAGCGTGCATCATCGCGCTCGCCTCCTTTGTCCGCACTTTTGGGAATGGTGCGCCATAGGTCGTTGATCTGCTTTTGCAGGTGCTCTTCACGCTCCTTCTGGCGGCGCCGTTCTTCCTCGGCTGAAATGGGGTAGGGGCGCTTGTAGCGGTCTACACCGTAGTTCATCAACGCATGGCAAGAGTCGATCAGGTCTTCGACGGCATCGATGCCATGGCGCTCCTCGCACTGCGCAATGTACTGCTTGGCGAACACCAGGTAGTCGATGATCGAACTGGCGTCAGTCCAGGTGCGGAACAGGTAATTGCCCTTGAAGAAGCTGTTGTGGCCGTAGCAGGCGTGGGCGATCACCAGTGCCTGCATGCACATGGTGTTTTCTTCCATCAGGTAGGCGATGCAGGGATCCGAGTTGATGACGATTTCGTAAGCCAGGCCCATTTGGCCGCGACTATAGGACTTCTCGGTACTGAGGAACTGCTTGCCGTAGGACCAGTGGTGATAGCCCAGCGGCATGCCGACGGATGCGTAGGCATCCATCATCTGTTCGGCAGTGATCACTTCGATCTGGTTGGGATAGGTGTCCAGGGCATAACGTTCGGCCAGGCGGCTGATTTCCCGGTCGTAGGTCTGGATCAGCTCGAACGTCCACTCGGACCCCGTGGAAATGGGTTGGCGTCTCTGTGCTCTGGCGGTCATGTGGCTAACCTGCGCTGGAAGAGTTCACGGAAGACCGGGTAGATATCGCCGGCCGAAACCAACTGCTGCTGGGCGAAGGTATCGGGGAAGGACTCGCCGATTCGCTCGTACTCGTACCACAGCGCCTGGTGCTCACGCGGGGTGATCTCGACGTAAGTGTAGTACTGCACGTGCGGCATGATCTGCTTGGAGAGGATCTCGCGGCAGATCGGCGAGTCATCGTTCCAGTTGTCGCCGTCGGAAGCCTGGGCGGCGTAGATGTTCCAGTCGCTTGCCGGGTAACGCTCGGCCATGATCTCCTGCATCATTTTCAATGCGCTGGAGACGATGGTGCCGCCGGTTTCCCGGGAGTAGAAGAACTCTTCCTCGTCAACTTCGCGCGCGCTGGTGTGGTGGCGGATGAACACCACTTCGATGCGGTCGTAGTTGCGCTTGAGGAACAGGTACAAAAGGATGAAGAAGCGCTTGGCGATGTCCTTGGTGGCTTGGGTCATCGAGCCGGACACGTCCATCAGGCAGAACATCACCGCCTTGGAGCTGGGGTTGGGTTGCTTGACCAGCAGGTTGTACTTGAGGTCGAAGGTATCAAGGAAGGGCAGGCGATTGATGCGCGCCTTGAGCCGCTCTATCTCCTGCTCGGTCTCCTGGATGTCGGTGAAGTTGTCTGGCTCTTCCACCTTGAGGCGGGCCAGTTCCTTCTGCGCCTCACGCAACAGCGCACGGCTGCTGCCGGTCAGGGCGATACGCCGGGCGTGAGCCGAGCGCAGGGTACGGACGATGTTGATACGTGACGGGTTGCCTTCGTTGGCGATCCCCGCGCGCACGGTCTTGAAAGTGTCGGCACCGGTCAGATGGCGCTTGACCAGGTTGGGCAGTTCGAGGTCTTCGAACATGAATTCGAGGAACTCTTCCTGGGTGATCTGGAAGACAAAATCGTCCATGCCCTCGCCGGAGTTGCCGGCCTTGCCACGGCCGCCTCCACCGCCGCCGCCCTGAGGCCGGGGGATGTGCTCGCCGGCGGTGAATTCCTTGTTGCCCGGATGCACGATGGTCTGCTTGCCGCCGCGACCATGGTGCAGCACCGGTTCATCGATATCCCGTCCCGGAATGCTGATCTGCTCGCCATGCTCCATGTCCATGATGGAGCGGCGGCTTACGGCCTCTTCGACGGCTTTCTTGATGTGTTCACGGTAACGCCGCAAGAAACGCTGGCGGTTTACCGTGCTCTTGTTCTTGCCGTTCAGGCGTCGGTCGATAACGTAGCTCATGGTCCCTCCGGTAGCTGGGAACAGCTGCACGCTTCAAGCTACGAGCTGCACGTAAAGCAGCCGCCGCGGCCGCGGGCTGTAAGGCCAGCCCGGGGCGCACGGCGTGTAGCTTGCCGCTTTATTGCGATTTCCTGACCCGCAGGTACCATTCCGACAGCAGGCGCACCTGTTTGTCGGTGTAGCCACGCTCCACCATCCGCGTGACGAAGTCGTTGTGCTTCTGTTGGTCTTCCTTGCTGGCCTTGGCGTTGAAGCTGATGACCGGCAGCAGGTCTTCGGTGTTGGAGAACATTTTCTTCTCGATCACCACGCGCAGCTTCTCGTAACTCAGCCAGCTCGGGTTCTTGCCATTGTTGTTGGCGCGGGCACGCAGTACGAAGTTGACGATCTCGTTGCGGAAATCCTTCGGATTGCTGATACCGGCCGGTTTCTCGATCTTCTCCAACTCTTCGTTGAGGGCGATGCGGTTGAGAATCTCGCCGGTTTCCGGGTCGCGGTATTCCTGGTCCTGGATCCAGAAGTCGGCGTACAGCACATAGCGGTCGAAGATGTTCTGGCCGTACTCGCTATACGACTCGAGGTAGGCGGTCTGGATTTCCTTGCCGATGAACTCGATGTAGCGCGGTGCCAGGTACTCTTTCAGGTAGCGCAGGTAACGCTCGCGCACTTCGGCCGGGAACTGCTCCTGTTCGATCTGCTGTTCCAGCACATACAGCAGGTGCACCGGGTTCGCGGCCACCTCGTGCGGGTCGAAGTTGAACACCTTGGAGAGGATCTTGAAGGCGAAGCGGGTCGACAGGCCGTTCATGCCCTCGTCGACACCTGCGGCGTCGCGGTACTCCTGGATCGACTTGGCTTTCGGGTCGGTGTCCTTGAGGTTTTCACCGTCATAGACGCGCATCTTCGAGTAGATGTTGGAGTTCTCCGGCTCTTTGAGACGCGAGAGCACGGTGAACTGGGCGAGCATCTTGAGCGTGTCTGGCGCGCAGTGGGCCTTGGCCAGCGAACTGTTGACCAGCAGCTTGTCGTAGATCTTGATCTCGTCGCTGACGCGCAGGCAGTACGGCACCTTGACGATGTAGATCCGGTCGATGAACGCCTCGTTGTTCTTGTTGTTGCGGAAGGTGTGCCACTCCGATTCGTTGGAGTGAGCCAGCAGGATCCCGGAGTAGGGGATCGCGCCCAGGCCTTCGGTACTGTTGTAGTTGCCTTCCTGGGTGGCAGTGAGCAGTGGGTGCAGGACCTTGATCGGCGCCTTGAACATCTCGACGAATTCCATCAGGCCCTGGTTGGCCCGGCACAGCGCGCCCGAGTAGCTGTAGGCGTCGGCGTCGTTCTGCGGGAATTCCTCGAGTTTGCGGATATCCACCTTGCCGACCAGGGCAGAGATGTCCTGGTTGTTCTCGTCACCCGGCTCGGTCTTGGCGATGGCGATCTGGTTGAGGATCGACGGGTACAGCTTGACCACCCTGAACTTGCTGATGTCACCGCCGTATTCCTGCAGGCGCTTGGTGGCCCATGGCGACATGATGGTGTTCAGGTAGCGTCGCGAGATGCCGTACTCTTCTTCGAGAATGGCACCATCTTCAGTGGCATTGAACAGGCCCAGCGGCGACTCGAATACGGGCGAATCCTTGATCGCGTAGAAGGGGACCTTTTCCATCAGCTGCTTGAGTTTCTCGGCCAGCGACGATTTACCGCCGCCTACCGGGCCCAGCAGGTAGAGGATCTGTTTCTTCTCTTCCAGGCCTTGGGCGGCGTGGCGGAAGTAGGAGACGATCTGGTCGATGCACTCTTCCATGCCATGGAAGTCGGCAAAGGCCGGATACCGGCGGATCACTTTGTTGGAAAAGATTCGCGACAATCTGGAGTTGCTTGAGGTGTCGATCAGTTCCGGCTCACCGATGGCCAGCAACAGCCGTTCAGCTGCCGATGCGTAGGCACTGCGATCCTCTTTGCACAGCTCGAGGTACTCCTGCAGCGAAAGTTCTTCCTGGCGCGTAGACTCAAAACGTTGTTGGAAGTGGCTAAAAATACTCATGACGTCACCTCGCTCGATACGTGGAGACGACGCCGGATCAGTCAGCTGATGCTGGCATGCAACCGGACTCGCCGATTGCTGTATACCCCCCAGAACACCCTGTAACGCTTACCGATGACCCGCACGCCGGTGTACCGGCTCTCCCCTTTTTTTGGATGGCCTGCGCTTAAGAATAGTTGGTTATCCGCAAGGTCAAGGGGAAGCGGCGGAGAAGTTGCCGGTGACCGTTCGTCAGGTCTGGCGCAAGCCCGCGTGGGGCGCGGGCTGCAGTAAAATGAAAAAATTATTCGGCAGCGCCTTGGGCGGTTTCCGTTGGGTAGGTGGTGCGCCACAGTTCGAAGCCGCCATCGACGCTGTACACGTCCGAGAAGCCCTGGCCTGCCAGGTAGGCAGCCGCGCTCTGACTGGAGTTGCCGTGGTAGCAGACCACCAGGGTTGGGGCATCCAGATCGGCATTGCGGATGAAGTCGGCGACCGAGTGGTTATCCAGGTGCTTGGCGCCGGTGATGTGGCCGGCGGCAAAGGCTTGCGGGTCGCGAATGTCGACGACGACCGCACCTTGCGCGCGCAGGGCCAGCGCCTGCTCGGGAGGGATGCGTTTGAATTCGCTCATGGGTACGGCTTCCTTCAGGGGTGATCGGTGAGTTTAACGGGTTGTGCCGGCTGGCGCAGGTTGCCGTCGTCGGCGCATTCGCAGCGGTGGTACTCACCGCTGTCGACGTTGTACAGGGTCATGGCGCCGCCCCACACACAGCCCGTGTCCAGGGCAATCACTCCGGGCTCGTCGACGCGCCCTTCGAGCGCGGCCCAGTGGCCGAAGATGATCTTCACGTGGCGGGAGCGGCGGTCTTTGTGGGCGTACCAGGGTTTGTAACCCTTGGGGGCGGTACCCACACCTTCCTTGCTCTTGAGGTCAAGTTTGCCTTCGGCGGTACAGAAGCGCATACGGGTCAGATAATTGGTAATGACCCGCAGGCGTTCGATGCCGCTGAGGTTCTTGCTCCATTTGTTGGGTTCGTTGCCGTACATGCCATCCAGGTAGAGTTTCAGGCGCCCGTCATCACGTAGCGCTTCCTCCACTTCTGCTGCCAGCTCCAGTGCCTTGCCCAGGGTCCACTGGGGTGGAATACCGGCATGTACAAGGGCGATGCCGCGTGGCTCGTCGTAGTGCAGCAGCTTCTGTTGGCGCAACCAGTCGAACAGCAGGTCGGCATCAGGTGCTTCGATGATCTCGCGCAGCGTGTCGCTTTTCTTCAGGCGCTCGACATTGTGCCAGGCCGCCAGCAGGTGCAGGTCGTGGTTGCCGAGTACGCAGACCAGCGACTGGCGAATCGAGTAGAGGTAGCGCAGGGTTTCCAGCGACTCGGGGCCGCGGTTCACCAGGTCGCCGACCAGCCATAGACGGTCGACCGCCGGGTTGAAGTCGACCCGTTCGAGCAGGCATTTCAGCGGCTGCAGGCAGCCTTGAAGGTCACCGACGGCGTAGGTAGCCATCAGTGCAGGGCTCCCGGGACCGCCAGGCGGAAGGGCACGATCTCGGCGTCGAAGCGCTTGCCGTCTTCGGCAAACATCTGGTAGCTGCCCTGCATGGTGCCTACACGGGTGCTGATAACCGCGCCGCTGCTGTAGGTGTGGCTCTGACCGGGTTCTATGGTCGGTTGCTGACCCACTACGCCGGCTCCGCGCACTTCTTCGACTTCGCCGTCACCGTTGGTGATCAGCCAGTGGCGGGACATCAATTTGGCGGTGACCGAGCCGTTGTTCTGCACGGTGATGGTGTAGGCGAAGGCGAAACGACTGCTTTCGGGGTCGGATTGTTCTTTGAGGTAGCGGGTCACGACGCTGACGTCGATCTGATAGCGAGGGTCGGACATGCAAAGGCCTTGAGCAAGCACGCGAATACGGCGATCCATGCAGTCTAGGCTATTGGGGAGGGGGAGGTGAAGTGCCTGTTATGGCCCTGTCGCCGGCAAGCCGGCTCCCACGGGGATCGCCACAGCGCTTGAATGCTGTGGTGTGCCTGTGGGGTCGGCTTGCCGGCGATAGGCCGGTACAGCTTGAATCAGGCTTGCTGATCAGCCAGCTGGTCGGCCAGGCGCACAAAGGCGGCCAGGTCCAGCTGTTCAGGCCTCAGGCTGCCATCGACGCCGGCGGCTTCGATGGCCTGGCTGTCGAGCAGGCCCTTGAGCGTGTTGCGCAGGGTCTTGCGACGCTGGTTGAAGGCTTCGCGAACCACGCGCTCGAGCAGCAGATGATCCTTGGCCGGGTACGGCAGCACTTCATGGGGCACCAGGCGCACGATGGCCGAATCCACCTTCGGCGGCGGATTGAACGCGCCTGGGCCGACGTTGAACAGGTGTTCGACTCGGCAGTGGTACTGCACCATGATCGACAGCCGCCCCCAGTCGCCACCGCCCGGGCCTGCGGCCATGCGCTCGACCACTTCCTTCTGCAACATGAAGTGCATGTCGCGGATCAGCCCGGCATGGCTCAGCAGGTGGAAAATCAGCGGCGTGGAAATGTTGTACGGCAGGTTGCCAACCACTTTCAGGCTGCGTGCTGGCACGCCCAGCTGGTTGAAGTCGAACTTCAGGGCGTCGCCCTGGTGCAGGCGGAAGTTGTCGCGGCCTGCGAACTTGTGCTGAAGGATCGGCACCAGGTCTTTGTCCAGTTCCACCACGTCAAGCTGTGCACCACTGCCCAGCAGCCCTTCGGTGAGGGCACCTTGGCCTGGGCCGATTTCCAGCAGGTGTTCGCCGGCCTTGGCGTTGATCGCCCGCAGGATGCGGTCGATGATTCCCGCATCGTGCAGGAAGTTCTGGCCGAAGCGCTTGCGCGCCCGGTGTTGGTAGTGCTCGTTCATGGTCGGTTCTCGGCCATCTGGTAGGCGGTTTCCAGGGCGACGCGCAGGCTGCCGGTGTCGACT
This sequence comes from Pseudomonas sp. GM84, assembly GCF_000282535.1. Taxonomy (GTDB): domain Bacteria; phylum Pseudomonadota; class Gammaproteobacteria; order Pseudomonadales; family Pseudomonadaceae; genus Aquipseudomonas. The sequence goes on from NZ_AKJC01000072.1 coordinate 35,269, forward strand.
TTGCCAGTGCCGGCAAGGTCCAGGGCGGTGCCGTGATCGACCGAGGTACGGATGATCGGCAGGCCCAGGGTCACGTTGACCGCGGCACCAAAACCTTTGTACTTGAGTACGGGCAGGCCCTGGTCATGGTACATCGCCAGCACTGCGTCGCAGTGCTCCAGATATTTGGGGGTAAACAGGGTATCGGCCGGCAGCGGGCCGCGCAGGTCAATGCCTTCGCTGCGCAAGCGGGCCAGTGTCGGCTCGATGATGTCGATTTCTTCGCGGCCAAGGTGGCCGCCTTCACCGGCATGCGGGTTGAGTCCGCAGACCAGGATCCGTGGGTTGGCGATGCCGAATTTGTCACGCATGTCGGCATGCAGGATACGCGTTACCCGTTCCACGCGCTCAGGGGTGATGGCGTCCGCGATGTCCCGAAGCGGCAGGTGCGTGGTCACGAGGGCCACGCGCAGGCCGTGGGTCGCCAGCATCATCACGACCTGGGTCGTATGGGTCAGTTCGGCAAGGAATTCGGTATGGCCGGAAAAGGCGATGCCGCTTTCGTTGATCACACCCTTGTGCACCGGGGCAGTGATCATGCCCGCGAAATCGCCGTTCATGCAGCCTGAGCCTGCACGGGTCAGGGTTTGCAGGACGAAGGCGGCATTGGCCTGGTTCAGCTGACCCGCCAGCACGGGTGCCGCCAGCGGGGTGTCCCACACATAGAGGCTCCCCGCGGGTGCAGGCTGATCGGGCCATTGGCCCGGCAACACCGGCAACAGGTTGACGGCCAGCCCCAGCTGCGTGGCCCGCTCGGCGAGCAGGTCACGGCTGGTGATGGCGATCAGGGGGTGTGGCTGGGCGTCGGCGGCGAGCAGCAGGCACAGGTCGGGACCTATGCCGGCTGGTTCGCCGGGTGTGACGGCGAAGCGCAGGGGCTTCACTGTGCGACCTGGTCGGCGCCAGGCAGCTTGATTTCAACGTAGGCTTCGTCGCGGATCTGGCGCAGCCAGGTCTGCAGCTCTTCGTCGTATTTGCGGTTACGCAGCACGTTCAGGGCTTGTTGCTCGCGGGCCTGTTCGGTGCTGTCGGTGGCGCGGCGGCCCAGCACTTCCAATACATGCCAGCCGTACTGAGTCTTGAACGGCTTGGTCACCACGCCTTGCTGGGCGCTGGACATCTGCTCGCGGAACTCAGGCACCAGGCTGTTCGGGTCGACCCAGTTCAGGTCGCCGCCGTTGAGGGCAGAACCCGGGTCTTCGGAGAAGCTTTTCGCCAACTCGGCGAAGTCTTCGCCGTTGTTGATCCGATCGTACAGGCGCTCGGCCAGCTGCTCGGTCGCGGCTTCGCTGCGAATTTCGCTTGGTTTGATCAGGATGTGGCGCACATGCACTTCATCGCGCAGCACGCTCTCACCGCCCCCGCGCTTCTCTTCGAGCTTGAGGATGATGAAACCGTTGGGAATGCGGATCGGCTGGGTGATGTCACCAACGGCCATGCTGCTGAGCAGCTTGGCGAAGTCGGGTGGCAGTTGTCCGGCTTTGCGCCAGCCCATTTCGCCGCCTTCCAGGGCGTTCTCGCTGGCTGAGCGGGCAATGGCCATCTGGCCGAAATCGGCGCCCTGCTTGAGCTGCTGGTAGACATCGCCGACTTGGCGCGCCGCAGCCTGAATGGCTTCAGAGTTGGCGGCTTCCGGGGTCGGGATGAGGATGTTGGCCAGGCGGTACTCTTCCGACATCTGCATCTTGCCAAGGTCGGAGTTCAGGAAGTTCTTCACTTCCTGTTCGGACACCTGGATACGCTCGGCTACACGGCGCTGGCGCACGCGGCTGATGATCATCTCGCGCTTGATCTGCTCGCGAGCATCGTCGAACGACAGACCGTCGTGGGCCAGGGCGGTGCGGAACTGATCCATCGACATGCCGTTGCGCTGGGCAATGGTGCCCATGGCCTGGTTCAGTTCTTCGTCGGTGATGCGAATGCCGGAGCGTTCGCCAATCTGCAGCTGCAGGTTCTCGACGATCAGACGTTCCAGTACCTGCTGTTCCAATGCACCGGTCGGCGGAACACCGCCGCCGCGCTTGGCGATGGTTTGCTGCACTTCGTGCACGCGTTGGTCCAGTTGGCTTTGCATGACTACGTCGTTATCGACGATGGCCACGACGCGGTCCAGGGGTTGCGGTGCGGCATGCGCCACACCACTGAGCAACACCGCACCCAGCAACGCTGGGCGCAGACGATCAATAAGCTTGGTCTTCACGTGTACGGTAACCTTGAATGCCTTCGTCGAGGAAAGATTCGACCTTGTTGCCTACCACGCCACCGAGGCCTTTCAGCACGATTTGCAGGAAGATGCCATGGTCGCCTTTTTCGTTCTGCGGGGTGGCCTGGCTGAAGTCGTCGTAGTCAAGCCAGTAACGGTTGATCAGGCGCAGTTTCCAGCAGCAGTTGTCGTATTCGAAACCGCCCATGGCTTCCAGGGTGCGGTTGCGGTTGTAGTCGTGCTGCCAGCGGGCGATCACGCTCCATTGCGGCACGAGCGGCCAGATGACCGAGAAGTCGTGCTGCTGGATCTTGTAGTAATCCTTGATGTAGCCCTCTGTGCCTGGCGTGCCGTAGTCGCCACCACCCACTTTCCACGTACCGGTCGTGGAGTCGTACGAGATGGTGTCGTTACGGTAGCGATAGCCGAGGTTGACCACCTTGTTCGGGTTGTCTTCAGGCTGGTAGTGGAACATCGCGCTGCCCGAACGGGTGCTGCGGCTGTCCGGGTCCCAGTTGAAGTCCGAATTGAAGCGCCAGTCGCGGTTGAAGTAGTAGTTGTACAGCAGCGCGTATGGCGATACGTCGGACTGCGAGTCCTTGCGGGTGCGGTAGTCGATGCCTGGCAGCTGGACCTTGCGATCCTTGAAATAGTACGCCTGGCCGAGGCTGATGTTCTGCCGTTCGAAGCCATTGTCTTCGATCCAGCGGCTGGTCACGCCGAGCGACAGCTTGTTCTCGTCGCCGATGCGATCGACACCGCTGAAGCGGTTGTCGCGGAACAGCGAATCGTAGCTGAACAGGGTTTCGCCGCTGTCGAACAGCGGAATGTCCGTCTGGTTCTTGTACGGGACATAGAGATAGTACATGCGCGGTTCGAGGGTCTGGCGATAGTTGGTGCCAAACATCGAGGTGTTGCGGTCGAAGTACAGACCACTGTCCACGCTGAAGATCGGTATTTCCCGGTTCTGGCTGCTCTTGAAGTCGCCATTGAGTTCAACCGTAGAAGGGTTGTTGGCGATGTCGCTCTTGCCCTTGCTGTCCAGGTCCAGGTCGTAATGGGTGTACATGTACTTGAGCTTCGGCGTGATGTAGCCGTAGCTGGCGGTCATCGGCAGGCTGATGGCCGGTGCAACATTGAGGCGATTGCCGTTGGCACGTGCGACGCCGAAGATGTTTTCGTCCAGACGACGGCCCGCAGCGCCAGCGGTAAAGTCTGGGTTGCCATCTTCATCGGTTACGAAATCGTCTTTCAAGTCCCGGTCGAAGCGCACGGCTTCGGTCTGGTAACCGAATTCGAAGCCACCCGGATTGTAAGGCAGGGTGCCATCGAGGGTGATTTGCGGCAGCCTGTTGTATGGGGTGATCTGCGAGATGGTCGCCATCTCCCAGGCTTGCGCATTCAGGCGAGCGGTGTAGGTGTCGCCACGCCAGGTCAGTGCACCCTGCTGGTTCAGGAAATCATGGCTTTCGACGCCAATCTGACCGCTCTCAAGATCCTGGAAGTAGAACGGATCGCTGATGGCGGTGTAATCGACCTCGGCCATCAGGCGCTCGTCCAAGCCACCTTTGTGCTGCCAGTTGACCATCCAGCGCTGATCTTCGTAGTCGGTCTGCTCTTTGCGATCGTCGTCCTTGTCGTTCAGGTACGCGCCGCCGAACTGACCCTCGCTGGACTTGGTCAGGTAGCGGAACTCGCCTTCCATCAACATGCCGCGTTTGGCCATGTAGCGCGGATACAACGTGGCGTCATAGTTCGGCGCCAGGTTGAAGTAGTACGGGGTGACCAGCATGAAGCCGGTATCGCTGCTGGTGCTGAACGACGGCGGCAGGAAGCCGGACTGGCGACGGTCGTCGATCGGGAAGTAGATGTACGGTGTGTAGAACACCGGGAAATCCTTGACCCGCAGGGTGACGTTGGTCGCGGTACCGAAGCCGGTAGCCGGGTTCAAGGTGATGTTGTTGCCCTTCAGCTGCCAGGCGTTGCTGCCCGGTTCGCAGGTGGTGTACGTACCGTCCTTGAGACGGATGATGGCGTTTTCGCCACGCTTGGCGTACAGGGCGTTACCGCGAATATGCGACTTGTGCATCACGTATTCGGCGTTGTCGACCTGGGCTTCGCCGGTATCGAGCTGGATCTGCGCCTCGTCACCTACCACCAGCGAGCCGTTGTCGCGGATCTTGACGTTGCCCTTGAGCTCGCCGCGGTTTTCGGTCTGGTACAGGTTGGCCTCGTCGGCCTCGACTTGCATGCTGCCCTGGCGCATGACCACGTCACCGGCGAGGGTCGCGATCTGCTGCTCCTGCTGGTACTTGGACACCTTGGCATTGATGTAGGTCGGCGATTCGTCCTTCGGCGTGGTGTCGGCCATGCCTGGACGAGTCGGCTCGACGTACGCGCCCCCGCAGTACGGGCCGGTTTCGGCCAACTGGGCTGCGGTGAGCTTTTCACGCGGGACCCAGTCCAGGTGGCTGTAGTCTTCGCTGCGCGACTTCAGGCCACGGCCCTTGCTTTCGGTGACCAGCATCGGCTTTTCAGCGCTTTCGGTCTCTGCCGACGGTGCTTCGGTGCCGGATGTGAGCGCAGCACCGTCGTGTAACGGGCGCGGGGGCAGGTTGTTCACTGGGGACTTGGGCTTGCAGTCCCAACCACCGGAGGCGGACACTTGGCAGTCGAACTGCTCGGCAGCCACCACATAAGGGGTGGCAAGAGGTTGCAGGGCCAGCAGACCGCCGGTCACCAGCAACGGAAACTTTCTACGAAACGCGGGGGATTTCAATGCCATCTTATTAGTCCGGGCTTCCTGCGTGCCATCTGCCCGCGTGTGGGGCCGCACGCCTCTCGATGGTCTGAAAAAGATGCTGGATAATAAAGCATGACCCGCTTGACGGCTAGGGCCGTCGGAGACCCTTGTAATGCCTGAACACGATGCACGCCTGCAACAACTGACTGTCTGGCTCGATGAGCAGCTCAATGATCTTTTCCGCCGCAACGCCTGGGGCGAGGTGCCTGAAGGCAGCCTGACCGCCGCCAGCAGCGACGCCAGCTTCCGCCGTTACTTCCGCTGGCAGGGCGCGGGCCGCAGCTTCGTGATCATGGATGCACCGCCCCCCCAGGAAAACTGCCGACCATTCGTCGCCATCGACCACCTGCTGGCCGGGGCGGGGGTGCATGTACCGCAGATTCACGCACAGGACCTGGAGCGCGGCTTCCTGTTGCTGGGTGATCTGGGCCATCAGACCTACCTCGACATCATCAACGCCGAAAACGCCGATCCACTGTTCGCCGACGCCATCGATGCGCTGCTGGCATTCCAGCGCCTGCCGATGGAGGCGCCGCTGCCCAGCTACGACGACGCGCTGCTGCGCCGTGAAGTCGAACTGTTCCCTGAATGGTACGTCGGTCGCGAGCTCGGCAAGAGCTTTACCGACGAGCAGAAGGCTGCCTGGCAACGCACCAGCCAGCTGCTGATCGACAGCGCCCTGGCCCAGCCCAAGGTGCTGGTGCACCGCGACTACATGCCGCGCAACCTGATGCAGAGCGCACCCAATCCCGGCGTGCTGGATTTCCAGGACGCGGTCTACGGGCCTGTCACCTACGACATCACCTGCCTGTTCAAGGATGCGTTCCTCAGCTGGCCACAGGCCCGAGTCGAAGGCTGGCTGCGCAACTACTGGGAAAAGGCGCAAGCCGCCGGTATCCCGGTGCAGCCGGCGTTCGAAGACTTCCAGCGCGCCAGTGACCTGATGGGCGTGCAACGCCACCTGAAGGTTATCGGCATCTTCGCCCGCATCTGCCACCGCGATGGCAAGCCGCGTTACCTGGCCGACGTGCCGCGTTTCTTCGCCTATATAGAGGAAGTGATCAGCCGCCGTCCGGAGCTTGCAGAACTGGGTCAGCTGATCGCCGAGCTCAAGGCCGGAGTACCTGCATGAAAGCGATGATCCTGGCAGCAGGCAAGGGCGAGCGCATGCGTCCGCTCACCCTGCACACCCCCAAACCCCTGGTGCCGGTTGCCGGTCAGCCGCTGATCGAGTACCACTTGCGCGCCCTGGCGGGCGCCGGTGTTACCGAGGTGGTGATCAACCATGCCTGGCTTGGCCAGCAGATCGAGGACCACCTGGGCGATGGCAGCCGTTTTGGCCTGAGCATTCGCTACTCGCCAGAGGGCGAGCCGCTGGAGACCGGGGGCGGGATCTTCAAGGCGTTGCCCCTCCTGGGCGAGGCGCCGTTCCTGCTGGTCAATGGCGATGTCTGGACCGACTACGATTTCACCCGCCTGCAGGCGCCGCTGCAGGGGCTTGCGCACCTGGTGCTGGTCGACAACCCAGGCCACCACGGGCGTGGCGACTTCCGCCTGCAGGGGGAGCACGTAGTGGATGGCGACGATGCGCCCGGCACCCTCACCTTCAGCGGCCTGTCGGTGCTGCATCCGGCCTTGTTCGAAGGCTGCCGGGCAGGCGCCTTCAAGCTGGCGCCGTTGTTGCGCCAGGCCATGCGGGCCGGACAGGTCACTGGCGAGCATTACTGCGGGAACTGGGTCGATGTCGGCACCCTGGAGCGTCTGGCCGAGGCCGAGCGCCTGATCGGCGAGCGCGCTTGAGATGTGGTGGCCAGGCACTGTGATCGGGCTGGGCGCGGGGTTCGCAGTTGCCAGCATTCCCGGTGCGCTGCTCGGGGCGCTGCTGGGCCAGGCCATGGACCGGCGCCTGCGGGTGCAGGGCTGGGAAGACATGCGCGAACGGCTGGGCGGTCGTCCGGCCCTGGGTGATGAGGAGTTGCTGTTCGTGCTGCTCGGACGGTTGGCCAAGAGCGATGGGCGGGTAGCCGAGCAGCATATCCGGCAGGCCCGGCAGGAAATGGTGCGCCTGGACCTGGCCGAGGCGCAGCGGCTGCGAGCGATCGCCGCATTCAACCGGGGCAAGGCGGGCAAGGACCGGTTGAGCGGGCACCTGCGACGCATTCGCCTGCAGCCACATGCGGCCGAGGGCACCCTGCGCGCGTGCTGGCGCATGGCCTGGGCGGACGGCAAGGCCGGCCAGCATGAGCGTGACTTACTTCTGGACTGGGGGCAGAAGCTGGGGCTCAGCCGGCGGCAGGTGCAGGCCATGTCGCTGGAGTACGAGCCACGCAAGGCCCGTGTGAGCCCGGATGTCATGACCTATGCGGCGGCGCTGCGCCTGTTGGGGGTAGAGGCCGACACCGACGGCGACCGGGTCAAGCAGGCGTATCGCCGCTTGGTCAGTCGGCACCATCCGGACAAACTCGCCGGGAGTGGGGCGAGTGAGGTGCAGGTGCGCGAGGCGACCGAGCGGACACGTGAGTTGCATCAGGCCTATGCGTTGATCCGCAAGCGGCGGGGTCTTTGAGGGCCTTATCGCCGGCAAGCCGGCTCCCACAGGTGCTCCACTGGACCTGGGGATCTGTGGAGTCCCTGTGGGAGCCGGCTTGCCGGCGATAGGGCCGGTACAGACCGCGCCATCTATTCCTGCGGTGCCATCCACCCGCGCACGCGGCGGAACAGCTGCTCTTGCTCGGCCCCTTTGTTACCCGGCATGGCAATCAAAGAGAGTTGCTTGTACTGGCTGTCCTTCTGCCGCTTGCTGGCCTGCAGGCGCAACTCGGCAGCCTTGCGGTCGGCGCTGCGGGTTGCGTAGTAGAGGTCGGCAGCCGGTACCTTGAGGGTAGGTGCCAGGCTTTCCAGGTCATGCTCGACCCGTGCGGGCGTCTGCGCGGCGACCATCACCAGCTTCTGCACCTGCGCTGGCTGCTTCTCGCTCAGGTAGCGCGCCGCCCAGTACGCACCGCTGCCATGGCCGATCAGCACGATGCTGCGTGCGTTGTGCTGCTGGGCATAGGCCACGGCGGCATCCAGGCGCGCGAAGATGCGCTCGGCATCAGCCTGGTCATTCTGGTCGCTGGCCTGCTCGGCGTCGGTGCTTTGCGCGGTGTCGCTATCGGCCGCCGTGGCCTGGGCAATATTGGCGTTGGCGTCCGCAGGCGTGTCCTTGGCCGGGGCGGTTTCACCCTGGTCTTTCTGCACCTCGGCAACCGGCTTGCTTTCGATCCGCGCTTGCGGGCTGTCGGCCAGCAGGTCGGGCAGGCTCACGCTCAAGCTGTGCCAGCCGATATCGGGGAACTTGCGCCGCAATGGGCCGACCGCGTTCGGCCAGTCGGCGTTCTCACCGGCACCCGGGACGATGATCACGGCGCCTTGCGGGTCGCTGTCGTTGGCCGGCTTCCACAGCGCCAGGAAACTTTCGTTGCCAGCCTGCAGGGTCTGTTGCTCGGCCTTGGGCACCAGGCGCTCCAGTGCCTGTGCATCTTCCTGGCTACGTTCGAGCAGGGGTGGCCGCGGGGCGGGGGCGGCGGCTACTTCGGCGGCCGCGGGTGGTGTTTCGCCGTCGGCGGCCAGGGCGCCGAGGGGCAGGAGCGAGGCCAGGCAGCACATTGCCAGCGTCGTGCGATAAAGTGTGAACATGAATCAACCCAAGGCCGGAATAGTACCGGCAGCCTAATAGTATTTGCCCGTGACGGCCATGCTGCATGGCCGCCCTTGCCAAGACGAGCGTGTGAATGAAGCGATTGCGTCTCCTGTGGGTTATCGGCTGCCTCTGGCTGCCCTTGATCGCCTTGGCAAGGCCGGAAGTGGCGCCAACGGTGGTCCTCGAACCCGCCCAACAGCAATGGCTGGAGAGTCACCGCAGCCTGCGCGTCGGCGTGGTGCTGCAAGCGCCCTATGCCCAGTTCGATCGCCGCCTGCAGCAGCTTTACGGTGCCAATGTCGAGTTGGTGAACTGGCTGGCCGGGGCGCTCCAGCTGGACCTGACCTGGCGCAACTTCGCCGACCAGGCCAGCCTTGAGCACGCCCTGCAGGCGGGCGAAATCGATTTCGCCCCCGGCCTGACCCAGACCCCCGCCAGCTTGCGCCTGTGGCTCTTCAGCGATCCGTACATGCGCGTGCCGCAACTGGTGGTGGGGCCACGCACCGGGGCAATGGCCGTGGAGCTGGAAAAACTCGAAGCCGACGAGCGTGTGGCGGTGCGCATGCCCAGCGTGCTGGCCGACTACCTGCGTGGCAATTACGGCAACCTCAACCTGCAGGGCGTGCCCAGCGAGCGCGAGGCCTTGCAATTGGTGGTCGGCGGTCAGGCCAGTCTTGCGGTACTCGACGAGGCCCAACTCAGCAGGCTGTCGCGAGAGAGCGAATTCAGCGAGCTGGTGGTGGTCGGCGACATTGGCCTGCCGCAGTTGCTGCGAGTCGGTTCGCGCCGTGACTGGCCGATGCTCGCCGATGTGCTCGAGCGTGGCCTGCAGGCCATGCCGGCCAAGGAGCTGGAGCAGCTTCACCAACGCTGGTTGCAACCCAGATACCCGCGCCTGAGTGATTCGACCGGCTTCTGGCAGAACCTCGCCTTGCTGTTCGGCATGTCGCTGCTGTGTGCGCTTGCCACCTTGGTCTGGCAGCGCCGTCAGCAGCGGCAGCTCGAGCGCAGTCTGCTGGCGGCAAGGGAGAACCTGAGCGAGCGGCAGGTGCGTGAAGAGGCGCTGCGCCTGAGCCAGTTCGCCATCGACCAGAGCACGGTGGGTATCCTCTGGGTCAACTGGGACAGCCATGTGCGCTACGCCAACCATGCCGTGGAACGCATGCTCGGTTATGCCGAGGCCGAGTTGCTCGAACGCCCGTTGATCGACTTCGAGCCCAACCTCGGCATGGACCGCTGGCTGCAGTTGTGGAAAGGCGCGCGTACCGGAGAGGGTGGTGTGCGGCAGTTCGAGACTCACTGCCTGCGTGCCGATGGCAGCCTGTTGCCGGTAGAGCTGTCGCTGAGCTTCCTGCGCTTTCGCGATGCCGAGTACCTGGTGGTCTATCTCGCCGATGTGACCGAGCGCCACCGTGCGCTGGCAGCGTTGCGTGAGAGCGATGCGCGGTTGAAGGGGATTGCTGGCAATGTGCCGGGCCTGGTGTTTCGCCTGGAGCCTGCTCCCGCCGAAGGTGACCCGGAATTCCCCTATATCAGTGAGGGCAGCGAGGCGCTGGTCGGCTACACCCCCGCGCAGATCCAGCACCCGCAGATGGGCTTGCGTAACCTGGTCCACCCCGAAGACCGGGCCCATTACCACCAGGTGCAGGACCTGGCCATTGCCAGTGGCCAGGACTGGTCCTGGCAGGGGCGTATCCTGACCCGCGACGGCGAACAGCGCTGGGCCGACATCAAGGCCAGTGCCCGGCGCCTGGCCAACGGCCGGGTGGTCTGGGACGGTGTGGTCTGGGACATCACCCAGGGCAAGCGGGCCGAGCTGGCGCTGGCCAGGTCCCAGGAGCAGCTGCGCGAACTGTCGGCACACCTGGAGAGCGTGCGCGAGGAAGAGAAAGCCCGGATCGCCCGCGAAGTGCACGATGAACTGGGGCAGATGCTGACGGTGCTCAAGCTTGAGGTGTCGATGTGCGAGCTGGCGTTCGCCGAACTGGACCCCGCGCTGAACGAGCGTCTGGCCAGCATGAAGCGCCTGATCGCCCAGTTGTTCCAGCTGGTGCGCGATGTGGCCACGGCATTGCGCCCGCCGATTCTCGACGCCGGCATCGCTTCGGCCATCGAATGGCAGGCCCGGCGTTTCGAAGCGCGCACACAGATTCCTTGCCTGGTACAGGTGCCGGAAAATCTGCCAGCATTGAGCGATGCCAAGGCCACCGGGCTGTTCCGCATCCTGCAGGAGGCGCTGACCAATGTCATGCGCCACGCCCAGGCGCACAGCGTGGAGATCGAGCTGGTGCGCGAAGGTGGGCAGTTGCGCATGACGGTCAGCGACGACGGCCGTGGGTTTTGCCACGATCAACCCAGGCCGACCTCGTTCGGCCTGGTAGGGGTGCGTGAGCGAGTGTTGATGCTGGGCGGCAGCATGACGTTGGACAGTGAAGCGGGCGAGGGCACCAGCCTGAGCGTGGCCATTCCGTTGGAGTAGGAGAACGAGCGTGATTCGAGTGCTGGTGGCCGAAGACCACACCATCGTCCGTGAAGGCATCAAGCAGCTGATCGGCTTGGCCAAGGACATGCAGGTGGCGGGTGAGGCCGGTAATGGCGAGCAGTTGCTCGATACCTTGCGCCATACCCCATGCGAAGTGGTGCTGCTGGATATCTCCATGCCAGGCATGAACGGGCTGGAGGCGATACCGCGCATTCGTGCGCTGCAGGATGCGCCGGCGATCCTGATGCTGTCGATGCACGACGAAGCGCAGATGGCTGCCCGCGCGCTCAAGGCTGGCGCGGCTGGCTATGCCACCAAGGACAGTGACCCGGCCTTGCTGCTGACGGCGATCCGCCGGGTGGCCGGAGGCGGACGCTACATCGACCCGGCGCTGGCCGACCGCATGGTGTTCGAAGTAGGCCTGACCGAAACCCGGCCTCTGCATACCTTGCTCTCGGAGCGGGAGTTTTCGGTGTTCGAGCGGTTGGCCCAGGGCGCCAACGTCAATGACATCGCCCAGCAACTGGCGTTGTCGAGCAAGACTATCAGCACCCACAAGGCGCGGCTGATGCAGAAGCTCAAGGTCAATTCGCTGGCGGAACTGGTGAAGTACGCCATGGAGCACAAGCTGGTGTGACCGTTCTGTTTGCGACACGGCCTTGCCACTGACACTGAGCTGATCCTGTGGGAGCCGGCTTGCCGGCGATAGGGCCGGCCCAGGCAATAGAGGCGTATGGCCAGGGCTTCGCCCTGGTTCGCGGGGCAAGCCCGCTCCCGCAAGGTGATGTGATGGACTTGAGGTCCATTCCAAACCCGCCATCGTTGTAGGGCATTCCTTACAACAACTCTTCCAAACGGATGATGGCATTCTCTCAGCAGCCCCGATTTCCGGGCGCTTGCGCCTGCACTAGTCTTTTGCCACGCAGTCATCCAACAAGAAGGTGCAGGCATGAGCGAGGCGAATTCGAACGCGACCACCGGCGAGACGCTGGTCAGCTTCCGTGGTGTGCAGAAGAGCTACGACGGCGAATCGCTGATCGTCAAGGACCTCAACCTGGACATTCGCAAGGGTGAGTTCCTGACCTTGCTTGGCCCCTCCGGCTCGGGCAAGACCACCAGCCTGATGATGCTGGCCGGTTTCGAAACCCCCACCGCCGGCGAAATCCAGCTGGCGGGCCGCTCGATCAACAACGTGCCGCCGCACAAGCGCGACATCGGCATGGTGTTCCAGAACTACGCGCTGTTCCCGCACATGACGGTGGCCGAGAACCTGGCCTTCCCCTTGAGCGTGCGCAACCTGAGCAAGACCGACATCAGCGAGCGGGTCAAGCGGGTCCTCAACATGGTCCAGCTCGACGCATTCGCCAAGCGCTACCCCGGCCAGTTGTCCGGTGGCCAGCAGCAGCGTGTGGCGCTGGCCCGCGCCTTGGTGTTCGAGCCACAGCTGGTACTGATGGACGAACCGCTCGGCGCCCTCGACAAGCAGCTGCGCGAACACATGCAGATGGAAATCAAGCACATCCACCAGCGCCTCGGGGTGACCGTGGTGTACGTGACCCACGACCAGGGCGAGGCGCTGACCATGTCCGACCGCGTGGCAGTGTTCCACCAGGGCGAAATCCAGCAGATCGCCGACCCACGCACCCTCTACGAAGAGCCGCGCAACACCTTCGTCGCCAACTTCATCGGCGAGAACAACCGTATCAACGGCATCCTGCTGGCCAGTGACGGCAATCGCTGCCAGGTGCAACTGGCGCGCGGCGAGCGGGTCGAGGCGCTGGCCGTGAACGTCGGCCAGGCCGGTGAACCGGTGACCCTGTCGATCCGCCCTGAGCGCGTGCGCCTCAATGGCCACAGCCAAAGCTGCGTCAATCGCTTCTCTGGCCGTGTGGCCGAGTTCATCTACCTGGGCGACCACGTGCGCGTGCGCCTGGAAGTCTGCGGCAAGGCCGACTTCTTCGTGAAGCAGCCGATCGCCGAGCTCGACCCGGCACTGGCCGTGGGCGATGTGGTACCGCTGGGCTGGGAGGTGGAGCACGCGCGCGCGCTCGATCCGATTGCCGAAGCCCACTGATGGATTGCTTCACCAACCCTGTACTGTGGAGAGAATAATAATGCGCAAGCAGTTGAAACTGACCGCCCTGGCCCTCGGCCTGTTCGCCGCCGGCCAGGCCATGGCGGCGGACCTGACCGTGGTTTCCTTCGGCGGCGCCAACAAGGCGGCCCAGGTCAAGGCGTTCTACGAGCCTTGGGAGAAGGCTGGCAAGGGCAAGATCGTCGCTGGCGAGTACAACGGTGAGATGGCCAAGGTCAAAGCCATGGTCGATACCAACAGCGTGTCCTGGAACCTGGTGGAAGTAGAGTCGCCAGAGTTGGCCCGCGGCTGCGACGAAGGCATGTTCGAAGAACTCGACCCGGCCCTGTTCGGCAACGAAAGCGACTATGTGAAGGGCGCCATCCAGCCGTGCGGCGTGGGCTTCTTCGTCTGGTCCACCGTGCTGGCCTACAACGCCGACAAGCTCAAGACCGCGCCTACCAGCTGGGCCGATTTCTGGGACACGAAGAAATTCCCGGGCAAGCGCGGCTTGCGCAAAGGCGCCAAGTACACCCTCGAATTCGCCCTGATGGCAGACGGCGTGGCACCGAAAGAGGTGTACCAGGTGCTGGGCACCAAGGAAGGCGTGGACCGCGCCTTCAAGAAACTCGACGAGCTCAAGCCGAGCATCCAGTGGTGGGAAGCGGGCGCCCAGCCGCCACAGTACCTGGCCTCGGGTGACGTGGTCATGAGCTCGGCCTACAACGGCCGCATCGCCGCCGTGCAGAAAGAGAGCAACCTCAAGGTGGTGTGGAACGGCGGCATCTACGACTTCGACGCCTGGGCCATTCCGAAAGGCGCCAAGGATGCGGACGAGGCGAAGAAGTTCATCGCCTTCAGCGTCCAGCCGGAACAGCAGAAAACCTACTCCGAAAACATCGCCTATGGCCCGGCCAATTCCAAGGCCGTCAGCCTGCTGTCGGACGACGTGAAAAAGGACATGCCGACCACGCCTGAGAACATTGCCAACCAGGTGCAGATCGACGTGGCCTTCTGGGCCGACAACAGCGAGCAGCTGGAGCAACGCTTCAACGCCTGGGCGGCGAAGAAGTAAACGATAGGGAGCCGCTACGCGGCTCATCGCCGGCACGCCGGCTCCCACAGGTGAGGTGACAACCTGAGGGTGTGGGAGCCGGCTTGCCGGCGATGGGCTGCGCAGCAGCCCCAATTTCAGCCTGTTTTGCGGAGTTCGCCATGGCCATTGCAGTGCCCCTCAACGAAGGCGCAGGTCCAAATCTGAAGCAGCGCCTCAAGCACGCCGAGCGGGTCAACCGCTGGAAGGCGCAGGCGTTGATCGCGCCGCTGGCGCTGTTTCTCCTGCTGGTGTTCCTGGTGCCGATCGCGGCGCTGCTGTTCAAGAGCGTCGGCAACCCGGAAGTGGTCGGCGGCATGCCGCGCACCGTGGAAATCATCGCCCAGTGGGACGGCAAGAGCCTGCCGGGTGAAGAGGTCTACAAGGCCCTGAGCCAGGACCTGGCCGAGTCACGCAAGAACCAGACGTTGGGCGACCTGTCCAAGCGCCTGAACATGGAGCTGGCCGGCTACCGCAGCCTGTTGGCGAAAACCGCGCGGGCGCTTCCTTTCAAGACAGAGCCGGCCTCTTACAAAGATGCCCTGCAAGCCCTCGACGAGCGTTGGGGTGACCCAGCCTACTGGCAGGCGATCCGCCGCAATACCAGCTCGGTGACCTCGTTCTACCTGCTGGCGGCACTCGACCACCGTATCGATGACCTCGGCGAGCTGGCCAAGGCCACGCCCGACCAGGCCATTTACCTGGATATCTTTGCCCGCACCCTGTGGATGGGTGTGGTGATCACGGCCATCTGCCTGGTGCTGGCGTACCCGCTGGCCTACCTGCTGGCCAACCTGCCGACTCGGCAGAGCAACCTGTTGATGATTCTGGTATTGCTGCCATTCTGGACCTCGATCCTGGTGCGGGTGGCGGCGTGGATCGTGCTGCTGCAGTCGGGCGGCCTGATCAACAGTGCGCTGATGGCCATGGGCATCATCGACCAACCGCTGGAGCTGGTGTTCAACCGCACGGGCGTGTACATCTCGATGGTGCACATTCTTCTGCCGTTCATGATCCTGCCGCTGTACAGCGTGATGAAAGGCATTTCGCCCAGCTACATGCGCGCGGCGATTTCGCTCGGTTGCCACCCGTTCGCCAGCTTCTGGCGGGTGTACTTCCCGCAGACCTACGCGGGCGTGGGTGCCGGCTGCCTGCTGGTGTTCATCCTGGCCATCGGCTACTACATCACCCCGGCGCTGCTCGGCAGCCCCAACGACCAGATGGTCAGCTACTTCGTCGCCTTCTACACCAACACCAGCATCAACTGGGGCATGGCCACCGCGCTGGGCGGGCTGTTGCTGCTGGCGACCGTGCTGCTGTACCTGATCTATAGCTGGCTGGTCGGCGCAAGCCGCCTGCGCCTGAGCTGAGGAGCCTTGTGATGCTGAGCCCATACATGTCACCCGTTGAGCGGGTGTGGTTCTACAGCCTGCGCATTCTGTGCGGCCTGATTCTCTTGTTCCTGGTGTTGCCTGTGCTGGTGATCGTGCCGCTGTCCTTCAACAGTGGCAGTTTCCTGGTGTATCCACTGCAGGGCTTCTCGATGCAGTGGTACCAGGACTTCTTCGCCTCGGCGGAATGGATGCGGGCGCTGAAGAACAGCATCATCGTTGCGCCGGCGGCCACGTTCCTGGCCATGGTGTTTGGCACCCTGGCGTCGATCGGTCTGACCCGAGGCGATTTCCCGGGCAAGTCGCTGGTGATGGCGCTGGTGATTTCGCCGATGGTGGTACCGGTGGTCATCATCGGTGTGGCCAGTTACCTGTTCTTTGCACCCCTGGGCATGGGTAACAGCTTCATCTCGCTGATCCTCGTGCATGCGGTGCTGGGCGTGCCGTTCGTCATCATTACCGTGTCGGCGACCTTGCAGGGTTTCAACTACAACCTGGTGCGGGCGGCGGCCAGCCTGGGCGCGTCGCCGTTGTTGGCCTTCCGCCGGGTGACCTTGCCGCTGATTGCGCCTGGGGTGATCTCCGGTGCGCTGTTCGCCTTCGCCACCTCGTTCGATGAAGTGGTGGTGACGCTGTTTCTTGCCGGGCCGGAGCAGGCGACCTTGCCACGGCAGATGTTCAGCGGCATTCGCGAGAACCTGAGCCCGACCATCGCGGCGGCGGCGACCTTGCTGATTGGCTTCTCGGTGGTGTTGTTGCTGACCCTGGAGTGGTTGCGGGGGCGTAGCGAGAAGTTGAGGACCCAGCAGCCTGCCTGATTGATGCTTGTCTGTGCTGGCCTCATCGCCGGCAAGCCGGCTCCCACAGGATCTCCACTGTTCTCCCTGTGGGAGCCGGCTTGCCGGCGATGAGGCCGCTTCAGGCAAAAGAGGCACCCGTCGAGACGGATTGATACCAATCAGCCTTCATTCGATTCCGTGAGTTACAATGCGCGCCACCGTGATTCTGCCAACAGGTGCGCCATGCAGCCCTACGCTATTGCCCCCTCCATTCTCTCCGCCGATTTCGCCCGCCTGGGCGAAGATGTCGACAAGGTGCTGGCCGCCGGGGCCGACATCGTTCACTTCGATGTGATGGACAACCACTACGTGCCCAACCTGACCATCGGCCCGATGGTCTGCACCGCGCTGCGCAAGTACGGCGTGACCGCGCCGATCGACGTGCACCTGATGGTCAGCCCGGTCGATCGCATCATCGGCGACTTCATCGAAGCGGGCGCCACCTACATCACCTTCCACCCGGAAGCCACGCAGCACATCGACCGTTCGCTGCAGCTGATCCGTGACGGCGGCTGCAAGGCCGGCCTGGTGTTCAACCCGGCCACCAGCCTGGATGCCTTGAAGTACGTGATGGACAAGATCGACATGGTCCTGCTGATGAGCGTCAACCCAGGCTTCGGCGGGCAGAAGTTCATCCCCGGCACCCTCGACAAGCTGCGCGAAGCCCGTGCGCTGATCGACGCCAGCGGCCGTGACATCCGCCTGGAAATCGATGGCGGCGTCAACGTCAACAACATCCGCGAGATCGCTGCCGCCGGTGCGGATACCTTTGTCGCCGGCTCGGCCATCTTCAATGCCCCGGACTACCAGGAAGTCATCGCCAAGATGCGCGCCGAAATGGCCCAGGCCCGCCCATGAGCGGCTTCGAGCAGCTGTTCCCCGGGGCGCTGCCCAGGCTGGTGATGTTCGATCTGGACGGTACCCTGATCGATTCGGTGCCAGACCTGGCCGCTGCCGTGGACCGCATGCTGCTCGAACTCGGGCGCCAGCCCGCAGGCCTTGAAGCCGTTCGCCATTGGGTCGGAAACGGTGCCCAGGTGCTGGTGCGCCGGGCGCTGGCTGGCAGCATCGACCATGCTGCGGTAGACGATGCTCTGGCGGAACAGGCGCTGGCGCTGTTCATGGAGGCCTACGCCGAAAACCATGAACTGACCGTCATCTATCCCGGTGTGCAGGACACCCTGCGCTGGCTGCGCAAGCAGGGCGTGGAGATGGCGCTGATCACCAACAAGCCCGAGCGTTTTGTCGGGCCGTTGCTGGACCAGATGAAGATCGGCCGCTACTTCCGCTGGATCATCGGCGGCGACACGCTGCCACAGAAGAAGCCGGACCCCGCAGCACTGCTGCACGTCATGAAGATGGCGGGCGTCACGCCAGAGCAATCGTTGTTCGTCGGCGACTCGCGCAGCGACGTACTGGCGGCCAAGGCCGCCGGCGTGCAGTGCGTCGGCCTGAGCTATGGCTACAACCATGGCCGGCCCATCGATGAAGAGACCCCGAACCTGGTGATCGACGACCTGCGCGCGCTGCTGCCCGGTTGCGCAGACCTGGCCACTGGGATAACGTTGGCGGACCTTCAAGCCTCACCCGACAGAGAGTCTACCGTGGCGGTCACTGGCAAATTCTGGATGAAAGTCATCAAGGCCCTGGCCCGTTGGCGCTGGCGCGCCTGACTTATGCCCGCCGGCGCCTGCCGGCCCGTCCGCTTGCCCGAACCTATTGCTGCTTGCCACGAGGCTACCCATGACCCGCGAAGAATTCCTGCGCCTGGCCGCTGCCGGCTACAACCGCATTCCCCTGGCCTGCGAAACCCTGGCCGACTTCGACACGCCGCTGTCGATCTACCTGAAACTGGCTGACCAGCCCAACAGCTACCTGCTCGAATCGGTGCAGGGCGGTGAGAAGTGGGGCCGTTACTCGATGATCGGCCTGCCGTCGCGCACCGTGATGCGTGTGCATGGCTACCACGTCAGCATCCTGCAGGATGGCGTGGAAGTGGAAAGCCACGAGGTCGAAGACCCGTTGGCCTTCGTCGAAACCTTCAAGGACCGCTACAAAGTCGCCGACATCCCCGGCTTGCCGCGCTTCAACGGTGGCCTGGTGGGCTACTTCGGCTATGACTGCGTGCGTTATGTGGAAAAGCGCTTGGGCGCGAGCCCGAACCCGGATCCACTGGGCGTGCCAGACATTCTGTTGATGGTTTCCGATGCCGTGGTGGTGTTCGACAACCTGGCGGGCAAGATGCACGCCATCGTGCTGGTCGACCCGGCCGAAGAGCAGGCGTTCGAACAAGGCCAGGCTCGTCTGCAAGGCCTGCTGGAAACCCTGCGTCAGCCGATCACGCCACGCCGAGGCCTTGACCTGAGCGGCCCGATGGCGGCCGAACCTGAATTCCGCTCCAGCTACACCCGTGACGACTACGAGAACGCGGTAGGGCGCATCAAGGAATACATCCTGGCCGGTGACTGCATGCAAGTGGTGCCGTCGCAACGCATGTCGATCGACTTCAAGGCCGCGCCCATCGACCTGTATCGCGCGCTGCGTTGCTTCAACCCGACGCCCTACATGTACTTCTTCAACTTTGGCGACTTCCATGTGGTCGGCAGCTCGCCGGAAGTGTTGGTACGCGTGGAGGACAACCTGGTCACCGTGCGCCCGATTGCCGGCACTCGCCCACGTGGTGCCAACGAGGAAGCGGACCGGGCGTTGGAAGACGACCTGCTGTCGGACGAGAAAGAGATCGCCGAGCACCTGATGCTCATCGACCTGGGCCGCAACGATGTGGGTCGTGTGTCGTCGACCGGCAGCGTGCGCTTGACCGAGAAGATGGTGATCGAGCGCTACTCCAACGTGATGCACATCGTCTCCAATGTCACCGGCCAACTGAGCGAGGGCCTGACCGCCATGGACGCACTGCGGGCGATTCTGCCGGCAGGCACCTTGTCGGGCGCGCCGAAGATTCGCGCGATGGAAATCATCGATGAGCTGGAGCCGGTCAAGCGTGGTGTCTACGGTGGTGCGGTGGGCTACTTCGCGTGGAACGGCAACATGGATACCGCGATTGCCATTCGTACGGCCGTGATCAAGGACGGTGAGCTTCATGTGCAGGCTGGCGGCGGCATCGTTGCCGACTCGGTGCCGGCGCTGGAGTGGGAAGAAACCATCAACAAGCGCCGGGCGATGTTCCGTGCGGTGGCGTTGGCCGAGCAGACCAGCGCCAAGTAAAGCGACTGGGGCGCTGTGGAACCCTGGGCAACCCTGTGGGAGGGGCGGGTTCAAAAATCGACGGCGACGCCCAGGCTCACGCCCTGTTGGGTCAACTCGTCACTCTTGCGCCAGTTGTAGTTCCCCCGCAGATGCACCCCCGCCACCAGCTCGTGGCTCACCCCCAGGCTGGCCCGGGTCAGGTCGCTGTGCGGCGTATACCCGGTCAGGGTGAAGTCGTTGGCCGGCAACGTCGTCAGGTGCATGGTCACATCCTGCTGGTCATCCTCGAACTCATGTTCCTGGGCCAACTCGGCGAACAGTCGGGTGCTCGGTAGCACCTGCACGCTGCCCAGCACCCCCACGCCGAGGCGCCGCGAAGTGCGTTCCTGGTCATCGAAGCCCAGCGCCGTCGAGCGTCCGCTCTTCTCGTCATAACCATCGACCTTCACCCGCGCATAGTCGGCGCTGACGAACGGTGCCAGTTGCCAACTGCCGGCTTCGGGCATCAGGTCGTACCCCAGTCGCCCCGTCACGGCCCAGGCTTCGCCATCGGTATCGCCTTTCTCGCTGCGGTCATTTACCCCAAGCGCGAAGGTACGCTTGAGGTCGCGGTAGTCCAGGTGGCCGGCCGTCAGCGCAGAATCGGCCCACCAACGGTCCTGGCGAAACTGGGCGAAGGCCGTGGCCAGGTAACTGTCGAGCTTGTAGTCCGAGTCCTGCTCGCCTGCCTCCAGTTTCTGCTGGTATACGCCGCCAGCCAGTCCCACGCGCCAGGCGTCGTTCAGTCGATAGCTGCCGCCGAGGGTCAGGTTGTAGCCATGCCCGTCCGCACTGGCGGCGCTGCGCTGATCGTCGAAGTCCAGGTCCTGGGCGCCGGTGCTGACGAAGGCTTGCCATTGACCCACTGCCTGCCAGGGCGTCTGCCACTGGTTGCGCAGCTCGTCCTGGTGCGCGCGCAAGCTGGCATGGGCCATTTCGGGTAGCAATGTCAGCTCCCACGGGGCGGCAAGAATCGAGTAGGCGTAGTCGGCGATCAGTTGCTGGCCGGCGATGGTCGGGTGAACCGAGTCGTTGAACAGCAGCTTGGTCGGGTCGGGTGTGAGGCCGTTGATGCCGTATACCGGGTTTTGCACGCAGCCGTTGCCGCTGTAGCAGGTACCCACAAGGTTCTGGCCACTGGCCAGGCCGAACTGTTCCGGGCTGGCCAGGACCTCGTCGATCAGCACAGGAATGTTCAACGGAATGATCTCGGCGTCGATCTGGCCGAGCTGGCTGATCAGCGATTGGTTGAATACACCGGAGAGTTGCGACAGCGGGCCTTGCAGAGGCGTGCCGTTGAAGTTTGGCGTGTTGCCCAGGTCGGGAAGCAGCCAGACCATGATGTAACGTGCGCCGCCTTGCTGCAGGGCCTGGGCGCTGGCGGCCAGGCGTGCGCCGGCCGCTGCGGCGCCCGCCGGGCTGTTGACCAGGCCCTGGAGAAAGTCGTTGCCACCGCCGGTAAGGTAATAGAGCGCATTGGGATCGGCACGCAGGCCGTTGGCCAGGTAGCCGGGTCGCTCCCGCAGCACCGCCCCGGCCCCTGGTTGGCCGGGTGGGATGACCGTTTCGGAGGTGTCGGTAATCGACGCCAGAATCTGCCCGGTGGTATAGCCGCCGACAGCCCAGTTGTTGCCGTCAGGAAGGCCCTGAGCCAGGTTGCCGGGGGAGGTCGAAGGGCCCAGCTCGGCGGCGCCAAAGCCCAGTTTGCCGCCGAGGATCATTGGCGATACGGGGGCGAAATTGCCCTGTGCGTCTCGGTTGGTGAAGCGTGCCCCCGAAGTACCGCCGGTCTGGTCGGGAAACTGCCCCGCATCGCTGAGGCTGTCACCGAATACGATCAACGTGGAATAAGGGGAGGGAGCAGCGAACGCCTGGCTGCAGGCAAGGGCCAGCGAGGCGAGGGTGAAACGCAGTAACGGTGCTTGGCGCATCGATGAACATCCTTTTCATTGTTTTTATGAGGACAATCGGATTGACCTTAGCAAATCGCTGGGCATGCCTTCCAAGTCCATTCGTTTCCCCGTGTTTACGGGCATATTGCGCCCGCCGCGCCGGTAGGCTACTGTGCCGGGACGTATGAGCGAGACCTATCCTGTGTTGATCGTCAGCAAACTCTTGATGCGCGTAATCAAGGCCCACGCCCGTTGGCGTTGGCGCGCCTGACTTTATCTCCTGCCGGCCCGTCCGGCCCGCCCCTGTTTACCTTCCCGTTTGCCTGAAACATCCGCTGCCCGCGCTTGTGGCCGGGGAAGGTTCGAATTCAAAGTCAGTAGATTCAAGAGGTTCAGCCGATGTTACTGATGATCGACAACTACGACTCATTCACCTACAACGTCGTTCAATACCTGGGCGAGCTGGGTGCTCAGGTGAAGGTCATTCGCAATGATGAAATGACCATCGCTCAGATCGAAGCCCTCAACCCCGAGCGCATCGTCGTTTCCCCTGGCCCGTGCACGCCCAGCGAAGCGGGTGTCTCCATAGAGGCCATCCTGCATTTTGCCGGCAAGCTGCCGATCCTTGGCGTGTGCCTGGGCCACCAGTCCATCGGGCAGGCCTTTGGCGGTGACGTGGTGCGTGCCCGCCAGGTCATGCACGGCAAGACCAGCCCGGTGCATCACCGCGACCTTGGCGTGTTCGCCGGCCTCAACAACCCGTTGACGGTCACCCGCTACCATTCCCTGGTGGTCAAGCGCGAAACCCTGCCCGATTGCCTGGAAGTCACCGCCTGGACCGCCCACGATGACGGCTCGGTCGACGAGATCATGGGCTTGCGCCACAAGACGCTGAATATCGAAGGGGTGCAGTTCCACCCTGAGTCCATCCTCACCGAGCAGGGCCACGAGCTGTTCGCCAACTTCCTCAAGCAGACCGGCGGCCGCC
>NZ_AKJC01000073.1 GCF_000282535.1 Pseudomonas sp. GM84
GATAGGGCCGGTACAGACGAAGAATCAGCCAGCCGGCGTCTCGGTCAACGCCTGCCACATCGAAGGCCCACCCGCCGACTTGGCAATCGCCGCCAAGCGTTCGGCATGCGCCTCGAGCTCCTCGGCACTGGCCACGATCACCCGCCCCGGTGCACGCCCGGTAATCCGGCGGATCTCGCTGCCACTGCCCTGCCCTTCGCTGTCACCGTCAGCCCCATGCCCCGCCAGCGACAAGCTGGTCTGGCCTCCGGTCATCGCCAGGTAGACGTCGGCCAGCAGTTCCGAGTCGAGCAACGCGCCGTGCAGCTCACGGCCCGAGTTGTCGATGTCGTAGCGTTTGCACAACGCATCGAGGCTGTTGCGCTGCCCCGGGTGACGGGCGCGAGCCAGCAACAGGGTGTCGAGGATGGTGCAGTGCTGGGAAATGTCGGCGCGGTCGCCCTGACCCAACAACGCGAACTCGTTGTTGATGAAGCCAACGTCGAACGCCGCGTTGTGGATGACCAGCGTGGCGCCCTGGATGAACTCGAAGAATTCCTCGGCAACCTCTGCGAAACGCGGCTTGCCGACCAGGAAGGCATCGGTGATGCCGTGGACGTTGATGGCGCCCTCGTCACTCTCGCGGTCAGGTTGCAGGTAGACGTGGAAGTGTCGCCCGGTCAGGCGCCGGCCAATGACCTCGACGCAGCCGATCTCGATGATCCGGTGGCCTTCGCTGACCGGCATGCCCGTGGTTTCGGTATCGAGAATGACCAGGCGTTTATCTTGCTGCTGCTCCACGCGGGGCGCTCCAACTTGCATCAATTACTGAGCCGCGGATTGTACCCCAGCTCAACGTTTGGCGCGCACTTCCTCGACGCCGCGGTTGGCCAGCTGGTCGGCGCGTTCGTTGCCAGGGTGGCCGATATGGCCGCGCACCCACTTCCAGGTGACCTTGTGGCGGTTGACCTGCTCATCCAGCAGCTGCCACAGGTCGGCATTCTTCACCGGCTCTTTCGCGGCGGTTTTCCAGCCGCGCTTCTTCCAGTTGACCATCCATTCGTTGATGCCCTTCATCACGTACTGCGAGTCGGTGGTCAGCACCACCTCGCATTCACGCTTGAGCGCCATCAGCCCCTGGATCGCCGCCATCAGTTCCATGCGATTGTTGGTGGTTTCGCGTTCGCCGCCCCACAGTTCCTTCTCGACGCCCTTGTAGATCAGCAGGACGCCCCAGCCGCCCGGGCCAGGATTGCCCTTGCAGGCACCATCGGTATACAGCTCGACGCTATCGCTCATGTACCACTCATGTTCAGTGCTTTTCGGTATCGGGATTGACGGCGGTGCGGTTGACCTTGGCCAACGGCAATGGCAGCAGCTTGCCCATCGGCTCGCGACGCTCCTGGCGCAACGGCCGAAGGCCCACCACCATCTTGCGCGCCACCAGCAGGTAGACCCCGCCGCCGGAACCCTGCCAGCCACCCGCCAGCCGTTCCCAGCCCGCCAGGCGTTGTTGCCAGGCCGGCGAGGCAAGCGGCGGACGATAGCACCCGAAGCGGCGTTTCTCCAGCGCGAAGCCCAGCAGATTCAACCAGTCGCCAACCCGTGACGGCGGAATGCAACGGGCCTTGCGCAGCGCGCCATGGCTGAAGAAATGGCGCATGCCCCAGCTGCTCCAGGGATTGATGCCGACGATCAGCAAGTGCCCGCCCGGACGCACGGCACTGGCGGCCTCGCGTAGCAAGCCATGGGGCGACAGGCTGAAATCCAGGCCGTGCTGCAGTACCACCACGTCGGCGGCATGCTCGCTGAGCGGCCAGGCCTGTTCCTCGCAGACGATCTCCACCCCTGGCAGCGGTGCGCCGAGACGCACGTTGCGCTGCACCTGGGGGGCGCTGGGCGGTGCTTCGGCGCAGGGGCCGTAATGCACCAGGTAACCACCGAAGAAGCGCCCGAGCTCTTCTTCCAGCAACTTTTCCTCTTCCTTGAGCATCAACTGGCCAAGAGGGCCGTTGAACCATTCACGTGCCAGGCAGATCAGCTCGACCCAATCGGGGTCGGCCTGGGCAAAGGCTTGGTCGGTCATTGCGCTCTCCCTCGAAGGTTCTCGCACCGCGCCATCGCGGCTAAGATGCCCTCATGTGCCACGCTAGGCGAATCGGATCCGCACCATGATACAGATCGATGCTCTCCCCGCTTTCTCCGACAACTACATCTGGTTGTTACAGGATACTGCCAAACGCCGTTGTGCGGTGGTCGATCCCGGCGACGCCGGCCCGGTGGAGGCCTGGTTGGCCGCCAACCCCGGCTGGGTACTCGCGGACATCCTGGTCACCCACCACCACAACGATCATGTCGGTGGCGTCGAACGCCTCAAGCAATTGACCGCGGCCAGGGTCTGCGGCCCGGCCAACGAGCGCATTCCCTGCCGCGACCTGGCGCTGGACGACGGCGACGAGGTGACGGTGCTGGGTGTGACTTTCCAGGTGCTGGCCGTGCCCGGCCATACCCTGGGCCATATTGCCTACTTCAGCGATCAGCCCGCGACACCACTGCTGTTCAGTGGCGACACCCTGTTCGCCGCCGGCTGCGGGCGCATGTTCGAAGGTACCCCGGCGCAGATGCAGCCCGCCCTTGCCCGTCTGGCGGCGCTTCCCGAGCAGACCGAGGTCTATTGCGCCCACGAATACACCCTGAGCAACCTGCGTTTCGCCAAGGCCGTGGAACCCACCAATCTGCACGTTCAGCAACGGTTCGAAGACGTTACCCGATTGCGCGCCGACAATCGCATCACTTTGCCATCAACCATCGGCCTGGAACGCCTCACCAACCCCTTTTTGCGTACCTCTGAAACATTAGTTAAACAAAAAGCAGACGAATGGAAGGGACATTCAAACGATACGCAGGTCACTGTTTTTGCTGCCTTGAGGTCTTGGAAGGACACATTTTGATAACCTCAAGATATATCGCAGCGGGGTAACAACGGTTGACCAGTCGGGTAGCGGTTTCTAGAATCGCCGAAATTTTTCGCCCGGAAACCTGTCCCAGCCGATGTCTTCCCGTAGCCGCAGAACCGCTCATTCAGTCGCCCTGAGGCGCCTGGCCCAGATCAGTGCACTGGCGCTGGCCGCCACCCTGGTCGGCTGCCAGAGCACCCGTCAGCTCGACGATGCCGAAAGCGTTCGCGCGCACAACTATCAGGCGCGCCTCAAGCACAAGCCTGCTCCGCTCGTGGTCAAACCCGTCGAGCAGGCGCCGCAGGATGTGTGGGAACGCATGCGCCTGGGCTTCGCCTTGCAGGACAGCATCGACGTCAACCCGCGCATCGAGCAGCAGCGCCTGTGGTTCGCCAGCAACCCGTCGTTCCTCGAGAACGCCGGCGAGCGCGGCAGCCTCTACCTGCACTACATCGTCGAACGCCTCGAAGAGCGCGACATGCCGCTGGAGCTGGCCCTGCTGCCGGCGATCGAGAGCGCCTACAACCCGATGGCCTACTCGCGCGCCCATGCCGCAGGCATGTGGCAGTTCATCCCGTCCACCGGGCGCCACTTCAACCTGCGTCAGACCAACTTCTACGACGGCCGCCGCGACATCACCGCGTCGACCAACGCCGCGCTGGACTACCTGACCCGCCTGCACGACATGTTCAACGGCGACTGGCTGCTGGCCCTGGCCGCCTACAACGCCGGCGAAGGCACCGTCAGCCGGGCGATCGAGCGCAACGAAAGGCTGGGTCTGCCAACCGATTACTGGAACCTGCCACTGCCGCAGGAAACCCGCGACTACGTGCCCAAGCTGCTGGCCCTGTCGCAGGTGGTCTCGACCCCCGAGGCCTACGGCGTGAACCTCAACCCGATCGCCAACGAGCCCTACTTCGAAGCGGTCGCCATCAACGAGCGCCTCGACCTGTCGCGGGTTGCTGCCTTCGCCAACATCGACGAAGACGAGCTGATCCAGCTCAACCCGGCATTCAAGAAGCGCATGACCGTGGACGGCCCCAAGCAACTGCTGGTGCCGACCGCCAAGGCGCAGTTGCTGACCGACCTCAAGCCTGAGCAGATTGTCAGCCTGCAGCCGAACAAGGCCGTGTTCGACCGCGCCCTGGCCGAAGCCAAGGCACCGGCAACGGCACGCAGCTATCGGGTCAAGCGTGGCGACAACCTGAGCGCCATCGCCAAGGCCAACCGGGTATCGGTCAAGGACATCCAGCGCTGGAACAAGCTGTCGGGCAACCGGGTGAAGGCCGGCCAGGTACTGGCACTGCGGGGCGGCAGCGCGCCGAGTGCAGCAGGCAACCGGGTGGCGGCATCCGGGAAGCGTTCGACCCAGTACAAGGTGCGCAAGGGTGACTCGCTGTATTTGGTTGCCAAACGTTTCAATGTAGAGATGCAGCACCTCAAGCGCTGGAACCCGCGCAGCGGGCATGCGCTGAAGCCGGGGCAGACGCTGACCGTCTACCTGGGGCATTGATCTGAATCCTGGGGCTGCTTTGCAGCCCATTCGCGGGGCAAGCCCGCTCCCACAGATACCCCGCTCGCTTCAAGCCTGATGAGTCATCTGAGGGAGCGGGCTTGCCCCGCGAATGGGGCGCGAAGCGGCCCCCTGCATTCCACCCGCCACACCCTTTTTCGAACCCCGCCAAGCTGTTACTGTACCCCGACCAAAGCCCAACGCCTCTGGATCGGATGCCGACTTGATACGTCCCCTCCTGCTGTCACTCAGCCTGGCCTTGAGCTTTCCCGCAGCCGCGATGGTGAGCGAAAGCCACGGATACGCGCAGTTCGGCACGCTCAAGTACCCAGCCACCTTCACCCACTTCGACTGGGTCAACCCGCAAGCGCCCAAGGGCGGCACCTTGCGGGCCATGGCATTCGGCACCTTCGACACGCTCAACCCCTATACCTTCAAGGGCACCAGCCCGGTGACCACGCCGAACTTCCTGCAGTACGGCGTCAGTGAGCTGAACGAAACCTTGATGGTCGGCACGGGCCAGTACGACCCGTCGGGCGACGAGCCCACTTCCAGCTACGGCCTGATCGCCCGCACGGTCGAGTACAGCGAGGACCGCAGCTGGGTGGTGTTCAACCTGCGCCCGGAGGCGCGCTGGCATGACGGCAAGCCCATTACCTCGGCAGACGTGGCCTTTTCCTACCGCACGCTGCTCAAGGAAGGCCATCCGATCTACCGCACCAACCTGCAGGAAGTTCAGCGCGTCGATGTGCTCGGCCCGCTGCGCATTCGCTTCGTCTTCAAGCGCGCCGGCAATCCGCTGCTGATCCTGCGCCTGGGCGAAATGCCGGTGCTGCCCAAGCACTATTGGCAAGGCCGCGACTTCAAGGCCACCACCTTCGAGCCGCCGCTGGGCAGCGGCCCCTACCGCATCACCCAGGTGCAGCCTGGCCGGCGCCTGGTGTTCGAGCGGGTGAAGCACTACTGGGGCAAGGACCTGGCGGTAAACCGTGGCAAGTACAACTTCAAGCGCGTCGAGTACGAGTTCTACCGCGACGCCACGGTGGCCTTCGAAGCCTTCAAGGCTGGCGAGTTCGACATCTATATCGAGCACCAGGCGAAGAACTGGGCCAACGGCTACAACTTCCCGGCCGTGCGCCGTGGCGAGGTGATCAAGGCGCAGATCCCGCACCGCATCCCGACCCAGACCCAAGGCCTGTTCATGAACAGCCGCCGCGCATCCTTCAGCGATGCCCGGGTGCGCCAGGCGCTGGGCCTGATGCTCGACTTCGAGTGGACCAACCGCGCCCTGTTCAGCAGCGCCTACCGCCGCGCAACCAGCTACTACCCCAACAGCGAGTTCGCCGCCTCCGGCACGCCCACCGGCAAGGAATGGCTGCTGCTAGCGCCGTTTCGCGACCAGTTGCCGGAAAAACTGTTCACCCAGCCCTACCAGGTCAGCCATACCGACGGGCGCGGCATCAGCCGCCAGACCCTGCGCCAGGCCCTGACCCTGCTCGGCCAGGCCGGCTGGAAACTCGACGGCCAACGCCTGGTGGACAAGAAAGGCCAGCAACTGCGCATGGAGTTGCTGCTGGTGAACCCCAACCTCGAACGTATCCTGCAACCCTATGTCGAAAACCTGGCGAGCATCGGTATCGATGCGCGCCTGCGCACTGTGGACCGCGCCCAGTACAAGCAGCGCCTGGACCAGTTCGATTTCGACATGATCCTGATGACCCTCAACCAGACCTTGAGCCCCGGCCTCGAACAGTGGCTGTACTTCCATTCAAGCCAGGCCTCGACCAAGGGCAGCAAGAACTATGCTGGGGTCAAGGACCCGGTGGTCGACCACTTGCTCGACACCTTGCTCGCGGCGCGCACCCGCGATGACCAGGTCGCCGCCGCCCGTGCCCTGGACCGGGTGCTTTCATGGCAGTACTACATGATCCCCAACTGGTATCTCGACAATCACCGCCTGGCCTACCGCAACCGGTTCGCCTTCGTCACCACGCCGCCCTACACCCTCGGGCTGAACAGCTGGTGGATAAAGCCTTCGGAGAAAGCCCAATGATGCCCATGCCCCGCCTGCGCCAGCTGGCCGGCAGCCTGTTGCTCGCCTGCCTGAGCCTGCCGGCCCTGGCCGCGCCGCAGCACGCGCTGACCCTGTACGACGAGGCGCCGAAATACCCGGCCGACTTCAAGCACTTCGACTTCGTCAACCCGGACGCGCCCAAGGGCGGCACCTTCCGCCAGTCCAGCTTCGGCGGCTTCGACAGCCTCAACCCGTTCATCAACAAGGGCGTGCCGGCCGAAAACGTCAGCATCATCTACGACACCCTGATGCGCCAGAGCCTGGACGAGCCCTTCACCGAGTACGGCCTGGTGGCCGGCAAGATCGAGAAGGCCCCGGACAACAGCTGGGTGCGTTTCTACCTGCGCCCCGAGGCACGCTTCCACGACGGCCATCCGATGCGCGCCGATGACGTGGTGTTCACCTTCAATGCCCTGATCAAGGACGGCGCGCCGCTGTATCGCCAGTACTACGCCGACGTCGCCGAAGTGGTCGCCGAAGACCCGCTGCGCGTACTGTTCAAGTTCAAGCACAAGAACAACCGCGAATTGCCGCTGATCCTCGGCCAGCTGCCCGTGCTGCCCAAACACTGGTACGAAGGGCGCGACTTCAACCGTGGCAACCTGGAAATTCCGCTGGGCAGCGGCCCCTACAAGATCGCCGAGGTCAAGGCCGGTCGCTCGATCCGCTATGAGCGGGTCAAGGACTACTGGGCCAAGGACCTGCCGATCAACCGCGGCTTCTACAACTTCGACGCCATGACCTTCGACTCCTACCGCGACAACACCGTCGCCCTCGAAGCGCTCAAGGCTGGCCAGTTCGACTATGGCCTGGAGACCAGTGCGAAGAACTGGGCCACCGCCTACAACGTGCCCGCGGTTCGCGACGGCCGCCTGATCAAGGAAGAGCTGCCCAACGGCAACCCCACCGGCATGCAGGGCTTCATCTTCAACCTGCGCAAACCGGTGTTCCAGGACGTGCGCGTGCGCCAGGCGCTGAGCCTGCTGCTGGATTTCGAATGGACCAACAAGCAGCTGTTCAATGGCGCCTACACCCGCACCGGCAGCTATTTCGAGAACTCCGATATGGCGGCCAAGGGCCTGCCTACGCCAGGCGAGCTGAAAGTCCTCGAACCGCTGCGCGGCAAGGTGCCTGAGCAAGTCTTCGGCGAGGCCTTCCACAACCCGGTCACCGACGGCAGCGGCATGATCCGCGAGCAGCAACGCCAGGCCTACAAGCTGCTGCAAGAGGCCGGCTGGAAGATCGTCGACGACAAGATGGTCGACAAGGACGGCAAGCCGGTTGCCATCGAGTTCCTGCTGGCGCAGACCGAGTTCGAGCGCATCCTGCTGCCATTCAAGCGCAACCTGGCGGACCTCGGCATCGAGCTGAACATCCGCCGCGTCGACGTCTCGCAATACATCACTCGCCTGCGTTCGCGCGACTTCGACATGATCGTCAGCGGCTTCTCGCAGTCCAACTCGCCCGGCAACGAGCAGCGCGAATACTGGACCAGCACCGCCGCCGACAACCCCGGCAGCCGCAACTTCATCGGCTTGCGCGACCCGGCCATCGATCAACTGGTCGAACAGCTGATCAACGCCGACTCCCGGCAAAGCCTGATCGACCACACCCGCGCCCTCGACCGCGTGCTGCTGTGGGGT
The DNA here is from genome assembly GCF_000282535.1 of Pseudomonas sp. GM84. Lineage (GTDB taxonomy): Bacteria > Pseudomonadota > Gammaproteobacteria > Pseudomonadales > Pseudomonadaceae > Aquipseudomonas. The sequence continues at coordinate 8,167 of NZ_AKJC01000073.1, forward strand.
TACTACGTGATCCCCAACTGGCACATCAAGACCTGGCGCGTGGCCTACTGGAACCACATCGGCCACCCCGAGGTGTCGCCCAAGTACGATATCGGCATCGACACCTGGTGGATCAAGCCCGGCGTCACCCCGGCGGTGACCGAAGCGCCTGCGCAAGAGGCCCACTGACATGCTGGCCTATATCCTGCGCCGCCTGCTGCTGATCATCCCCACCCTGTTCGGCATCCTGGTGATCAACTTCATCATCGTCCAGGCCGCCCCCGGCGGGCCGGTGGAACAGATGATCGCCAAGCTCGAAGGCTTCGAGGGCGCCACCAGCCGCATTGCCGGTGGCGGTGCCGAAGTGTCGGTGGCCGGCTCCAACTACCGTGGCGCCCAGGGCCTGGACCCGGCACTGATCGCCGAGATCGAGCGCATGTACGGTTTCGACAAGTCGGCGCCCGAGCGTCTTTGGATCATGGTCAAGAACTACGCCCAGCTGGACTTCGGCGACAGCTTCTTCCGTGACGCCAAGGTCATCGACCTGATCGTCGAGAAGATGCCGGTATCGATCTCGCTGGGGCTGTGGAGCACGCTGATCATGTACCTGGTGTCGATCCCGCTGGGCATCGCCAAGGCGGTGCGCCACGGCAGCCACTTCGACGTCTGGACCAGCTCGGCGATCATCGTCGGCTACGCCATCCCCGCGTTCCTGTTCGCCATCCTGCTGATCGTGCTGTTCGCCGGCGGCAGCTACTTCGACTGGTTCCCGCTGCGCGGACTGACCTCGAACAACTTCGACGAGCTGTCCACCACCGGCAAGGTGCTCGACTACTTCTGGCACCTGGTACTGCCCATCACCGCGCTGGTGATCGGCAACTTCGCCACCATGACCCTGCTGACCAAGAACAGCTTCCTCGACGAGATCAACAAGCAGTACGTGGTCACCGCCAAGGCCAAGGGCCTGAGCCGCCCGCGGGTGTTGTACGGGCACGTGTTCCGCAACGCCATGCTGCTGGTGATCGCCGGCTTCCCGTCGGCCTTCATCGGCATCTTCTTCACCGGCTCCCTGCTGATCGAGGTCATCTTCTCCCTCGACGGCCTGGGCCTGATGAGCTTCGAAGCGGCGATCAACCGCGACTACCCGGTGGTCTTCGGCACCCTGTTCATCTTCACCCTGCTGGGGCTTGTGGTGAAACTGATCGGCGACCTGACCTACACCCTGGTCGATCCACGCATCGACTTCGCCAGCCGGGAGCACTGACATGGCCTTGTCCCCTCTCAACCGCCGGCGCTTCGAGCGCTTCAAGGCCAACCGCCGTGGCTGGTGGTCGCTGTGGCTGTTCCTCATCCTGTTCGGCCTGAGCCTGGGCGCCGAGCTGATCGCCAACGACAAGCCGATTGCCGTGCGCTACGACGGCGAGTGGTACTTCCCGGCGTTCAAGCGCTACCCGGAAACCACCTTCGGCGGCGAGTTCCCGCTGGAGGCCAACTACAAGAGCCCGTACATCCGCGAACTGCTGGCCAAGAAGGACAGCTTCGTGCTGTGGGCACCGATCCCGTACAGCTACCAGAGCATCAACTACGACCTGCGCGTACCCGCCCCCGCGCCGCCGTCGACGGACAATTGGCTGGGTACCGACGACCAGGGGCGCGACGTACTCGCACGGGTGATCTACGGCTTCCGCATTTCGGTGCTGTTCGCCCTGACCCTGACCATCCTCAGCTCTATCATCGGCGTCATCGCCGGTGCCCTGCAGGGCTTCTACGGCGGTTGGGTCGACCTTGCCGGCCAGCGCTTCCTGGAGATCTGGTCCGGCTTGCCGGTGCTGTACCTGCTGATCATCCTGGCCAGCTTCGTGCAGCCCAACTTCTGGTGGCTGCTGGGGATCATGCTGCTGTTCTCGTGGATGAGCCTGGTGGACGTGGTGCGCGCCGAGTTCCTGCGCGGACGCAACCTCGAATACGTGCGCGCGGCACGGGCCCTGGGCATGCGCAATGGCGCGATCATGTACCGGCACATCCTGCCCAACGCGATGATCTCGACCATGACCTTCATGCCGTTCATCCTCACGGGCGCCATCGGCACCCTGACTGCGCTGGACTTCCTGGGCTTCGGCCTGCCGCCCGGCGCACCGTCGCTGGGTGAGCTGGTGGCCCAGGGCAAGTCCAACCTGCAGGCGCCATGGCTGGGCATCAGTGCCTTTGCCGTGCTGGCGATCATGCTGAGCTTGCTGGTGTTCATCGGCGAGTCCGCCCGCGATGCCTTCGACCCGAGGAAGTGAAATGACCGAACAGAATCTGATCGAAGTGCGCGACCTGGCCGTGGAATTCGTCACCGGCGAGCAGGTCAACCGCGTGGTCGACGGCGTCAGCTTCGACATCCGCAAGGGCGAGACCCTGGCCCTGGTCGGCGAAAGCGGCTCGGGCAAGTCGGTGACCGCCCACTCGATCCTGCGCCTGCTGCCCTACCCCCTGGCCCGCCACCCCAGCGGCAGCATTCGCTTCGAAGGCAAGGACTTGCTGCAACAGAACGAAAAAGCCATGCAGCGCATCCGCGGCAACCGCATAGCGATGATCTTCCAGGAGCCGATGACCTCGCTGAACCCGCTGCACTGCATCGAGAAGCAGATCAACGAGATCCTGCTGATCCACAAGGGCCTGACCGGTAAGGAGGCCACCGCACGCACGCTGGAACTGCTGGAACTGGTGGGTATTCCCGAGCCGCGCAAGCGCCTGAAGGCCCTGCCCCATGAACTCTCCGGTGGCCAGCGCCAGCGGGTAATGATTGCCATGGCCCTGGCCAACGAGCCGGACCTGCTGATCGCCGACGAACCGACCACGGCGCTCGACGTGACCGTGCAGTTGAAGATTCTCGACCTGCTCAAGGAGCTGCAGGCGCGGTTGGGCATGGCGCTGCTGCTGATCAGCCATGACCTCAACCTGGTGCGGCGCATCGCTCACAGGGTGTGCGTGATGCAGCGCGGGCAGATCGTCGAGCAGGCCGATTGCGCCACGCTGTTCAGCGCGCCGCAGCATCACTACACGCAGATGCTGATCAATGCCGAGCCCAGTGGCTTGCCGGCACACAATCCGGTGGGCTCGCCACTGCTGGAAGTGAACGACCTCAAGGTCTGGTTCCCGATCAAGAAAGGCCTGCTGCGGCGCACCGTCGACCATGTGAAGGCGGTGGACGGCATCAATTTCAGCCTGCCCCAGGGGCAGACGCTGGGGATCGTCGGCGAGTCCGGGTCGGGCAAGTCCACCCTCGGGCTGGCGATCTTGCGGCTGATTTCAAGTCGGGGCGGCATTCGCTTCCACGGGCAATCGCTGGAAGGGATGAACCAGAAGGAAGTGCGGCCACTGCGCAGAGAGATGCAGGTGGTGTTCCAGGACCCGTTCGGCAGCCTCAGCCCGCGCATGTGCGTGGCGGATATCGTCGGCGAAGGCTTGCGGATTCACCGCATCGGCACGCCTGCCGAACAAGAAGCCGCGATCATTGCAGCGCTTGAGGAAGTGGGGCTGGACCCGCGCACGCGCCACCGCTATCCCCACGAGTTTTCCGGTGGGCAGCGCCAGCGCATTGCGATTGCCCGGGCGTTGGTACTGAAGCCTGCGCTGATTCTGCTGGATGAACCGACTTCGGCGCTGGACCGCACGGTGCAGCGGCAGGTGGTGGAGTTGCTGAGGAATCTGCAGCAGAAGTACAACCTGACCTACCTGTTCATCAGCCATGACCTGGCGGTGGTCAAGGCGCTGAGCCATCAGCTGATGGTGATCAAGCATGGGCATGTGGTGGAACAGGGGGATGCGCAGTCGATCTTCCATGCGCCGCAACATGCCTACACGCAGCAGTTGCTGGAGGCGGCGTTCTTGCAGCCGAATGGGGAAAAGAATCAGTTTTAAGCTCTATCTTGTAGGACATTTCCCAAAGATACTCTTGCCGCCATTTTTCCGTTGCGGTCGTTCTGGCAGGGCCCTAGGCTCGGTGTGTCGTTGCATATCAACGATACAGCTTTGACAGGCTGTGACGGCAATTAAACTATCAGCTCGCTTTTATGGCGGCTGTACGTGCGGGCACGCTTGCGTGCGCCGGAAGATTGCCATTTGCCGCCGGTCTGTCAACCCACGTACAGCTGCCACCCTTCTGTTTGACAGCAGGCAGGTGGCAGCACTTTGAAAGGCAAATGGCTATGTTGAAAATTGTCCCCGATCCCCCGCACAACCACTCCCTCGAAGACACCCTCATCCAGGCCACGGACTACGCCCTGTGCGCACAGACCGTGATCCATCAGGCACTCCTGCTGCAGCCCAAGTCACCGGCTTCGATTTTGATGATGGCGTCGATGCATGAAATGGAGGCGCTGCGGGTGATGCTTGAGTCGATGTTGATCCAGGTGCAGATGCCAACTGAGCCCAGGACCTTGCACTAGGACTCAAGTGATGTGCTGTCGGGGCTGGCCTCTTCGCGGGACAAGCCCGCTCCCACAAGTTCGCCACAGGATCTGGAGATTGTGGTGTTCCTGTGGGAGCGGGCTTGTCCCGCGAAGAGGCCAGCCCAGGCAGCGAAAATTTCAGGGAGATTGACCAATGACCAGAGACGACACCCATTTCACCGTCGGCAAGACCACCTTCTTCCAAGGCGAAAACCACACCCACCCCCTGTTCCGCATCGAACCCGGCATCCCCTGCCAGGACGCCCGCGAGCAAGCCTCGGAGCTGATGGGCTACGTCCGCGACATGACCATCGCCGGCCTGATGGACGACAACCCCCAGTTGATCTGGGCCTCGCACTACTTGAGCGCACTGGCCAAGGCCCTCATGGATGATGCCGAACTGGGAATGATGCACTGAATTTCGTACTGCGGGCTTGTGGGAGCGGGCTTGCCCCGCGAACCAGGGCGTAGCCCTGGCCATACACCGCTGGTGCCAGGGCTGACCTCTTCGCGGGGCAAGCCCACTCCCACAGAGGTTTTCCCGGCTCAGGCAGCTCAGCCGGCCGGTGCCACCAGCCTGTAACCGACCCCAGCCTCGGTAATGATGAACCGCGGCGCCGTCGGGTCATCCCCGAGCTTCTGCCGCAAATGCCCCACTACGATCCGTAGATAGTGGGTGTCCTCCACATGGCTCGGCCCCCAGATGTCCTTGAGCAGTTGCTGCTGGGTAATCACCCGCCCCGGATGCCCGGCCAGCAGCGCCAGCAGCGCATACTCCTTGCGCGTCAGCGCCACCTCCACGCCTTCCAGGGTCACCTTGCGAAAGGCAAAATCGACGGTCAGCGGCCCGAAGCTCGCCGCCACGTCGCCCCCGCCGGATTGCGGCACCTGGCGCAACAGCGCGCGCACCCGAGCCAGAAACTCCTGGATGCCGAACGGCTTGGTCACATAGTCATTGGCCCCGCCATCCAGCGCGTCGACCTTCTGCACTTCACTGGCCCGCACCGACAGCACCATCACCGGCACCGAGCTCCACTCGCGCAACTCACGCAGCACCTGCTGGCCGTCCATGTCCGGCAGGCCAAGGTCAAGCACCACCAGGTCGGGCTTGGCCAATGCGGCCTGGGTAAGTCCTTCACCACCGGTGGCCGCCTCGATCACCTTGTAGCCCTGGGAGGTCAGGCTGATACGCAGGAACTTGCGGATCTGCGGTTCGTCGTCGATGACCAGGAGGGTGGCGGACTGGCTCATGGGGCTTCGCTTTGGTCTTCGGGTTGCTGGGGCAGCGGCAAGCATAGAGTGATGCAGGTGCCCTGGCCATCGATGCCTTCGCTGACCAGGATCTGCCCGCCGTGGGCGCCGATCATGCCCTGGCAGATCGCCAGGCCCAGGCCGGTGCCCTGCCCGCCTCGGTCGCCCCGGGCAGCGGTGTAGAACATGTCGAAGATCTTCTCGCGCTCAAGCACCGGGATGCCGGGGCCTTGGTCGCTGACGGCAAACCGCAGCTGCTCGTCGTGCACCGATACCTGCAAGTCCAGGCGGCCTTGGGCGGGGGAAAAGCGCGCGGCATTCTCCAGCACATTGATCAGTGCCTGCTCGATCAGGGCGGCATGCACGAACAGCAGCGGCAGCTCGGCGGGCACATCGGTGTGCACGCGCAACGGCGCCAGCACCACCCGCAGGCGGTTCAGGGCGCTGCCGACGATATCGGCCGGGGCGACCCAGTCGCGGGCGAGCTTGAGGCCACCGTGGCCGAGGCGGGTCATGTCGAGCAGGTTCTGGATGTAGCGGTCGAGGCGCTCGGCTTCGTCGCGGGTGCCTTCCAGCAGCTCGCGACGGTCTTCGGCGGGGATCGCTTCGCCCAGCGCCAAGAGGCTGTCGATGCTGCCGCGCATGGCCGTCAGCGGGGTGCGCAGGTCGTGGGACACCGACGCCAGCAAGGCGCTGCGCAGTTGCTCGGTTTCACCATGCAGCCGCGCGGCCTCCAGTTGCTCGGCCAGGCGGGCGCGGGCCAGCGCCTGGGCCAAGGGCTGGCCGAGGGCCTGGAGCAGGCGTCGGCGTTGGGCACTGAGGGGTTCGCCGGATTGCGGGCGCACGCCGAGCAGCGCCAAAGGGTGGTCGTCCACGGCCAGCGGCCACCACCACCAGCGGCCATTGGGCAAGGTGTCGCTGCCATGGCCGGCGGCCTGGCCGTGCTGCCAGGCCCATTCGGCAGCGGCGCGTTCATTGTCGCCCAGGGCGTGGGCTTCGCCGCTGGCCAGGTGCAGCAGGCCTTCGGCGTTGCGTTCGAGCAGGCACACTTGCACATCCTGCCAGCCGTTGAGGTGCTGGCCGGCAGCGTCGAACACCGCCTGGCGGTCGGTGGCCACGGTCAGGCGGCGTGACAGGTCCAGCAGTTGGCTGGTCTGCGCCTGGGTCTCGCGCAGGGCCTGGAGCTGCCTGCGCTGGCGGGCGGCCAGGTTGCCGGTGAGGGCGGCCATGAGCAGGAAGAACACCAACGTCAGCACGTCTTCTTCGCGCTGGATGCTGAACGAGAAATTCGGCGGGATGAACAGGAAGTCGTAGGTCAGGAACGACATGGCCGCGCAGGCCAGCGCCGGGCCCAGGCTGCTGCGCACCGCCACCAGCAGCACGGCGGCGAGGAACACCAGCGAGATATTGGGCAATGCCAGCACGCTCGACACGGCCCATGACAGCCCTGCCGCCAGAACGGTCGCGAGCAGTGCCAACAGGTAGTGACGCCACACCCACACCCGCTGCACGGCAGCCTTGGCAGGCACCGGCTGAACGTCGCGGTCGAGCACGTTGATTTCCAGGCCATGGCTTTCACGCAACAGCCGCGCCGCCACCCCGGCGCCGAACAAGCGCCGACGCAGTCGGTCACGGGACTGCCCCACCAGCACCAGGCTGGCGCGGCGCTCGGTGGCGTGCTGGATCAGCGTGCGCGCCACTTCGCCGGCACGCAGCACCACCACTTCGCCCCCGAGTCGCTCGGCCAACTGTTGCGCAGCCTGCAGGCGATGGCGGGCGGTTTCGTCGCGCAGCCGGCCGTTGTCCACGTGGACCAGGCTCCAGGGCAGGTGGCGCCGCTGCGCTACCCGGCTGGCATGGCGCACCAGGCGCTCGGCCTGGTCGTCACCGTCGACGCCGACCAACAGCCGCCCTCGCAGGGCGGGCGCTTCCTGGCCGCGCTGACGGTAGCCATGGGCCAGATCGGCGTCGACCTGGGCCGCGGCAGTCTGCATGGCCAGCTCTCGCAGGGCGGTGAGGTTGGTTTGCGAGAAGTACGCATCGATGGCCGCCCTCGCCTGCTCGGGAACATACACCTTGCCTTCGCGCAGGCGTTCGAGCAGTTCACGCGGCGGCAGGTCGATCAGCACCAGCTCGAAGGCTTCCTGCAGCACCCAGTCCGGCAGGGTTTCGCGCACTTGTACGCCGGTGATGTCGCGGACCTTGTCGTTGAGGCTTTCCAGGTGCTGGACGTTGACCGTGGTGTACACGTCGATGCCGGCAGAAAGCAGTTCCTGAACGTCCTGCCAGCGCTTGGCGTGCCGGCTGCCGGGGGCGTTGGTGTGGGCCAGTTCGTCGACCAGAGCCAGGGTGGGGGCGGCCTTGAGCAGGCCGTCGAGGTCCATTTCCTCAAGGGTGACACCGCGGTACTCGCTGCGCAGCGGTGGCTGCTGGAGCAGGCCGCCGAGCAATACCTCGGTTTCGGCGCGACCGTGGGTTTCGACCACCCCGGCGAGCACGTGCACGCCTTGGCGTTGCTGGGCGTGGGCGGCCTGGAGCATGGCGTAGGTCTTGCCGACGCCGGGGGCAGCGCCGAGGAAGACCTTGAGCCTGCCACGGCCTTCGCGCGGGAGGTTGGCCAACAGCGCGTCGGCGCGGGCTGCGTTACTCATGTTTCATCCTTCAATGGTTGGGCCTGCTTCGCAGGCCATCGCCGGCAAGCCGGCTCCCACAAGGGCCCCACACTACTCAAGACCTGTGGCGATCCTGTGGGAGCCGGCTTGCCGGCGATTTGGC
>NZ_AKJC01000074.1 GCF_000282535.1 Pseudomonas sp. GM84
CGGCGCACCTCGGCAGGACCGCCGATATAGGCGATATCGCGGTGGCCCAGTTCCAGCAAGTGGCAGGTGGCCAGGTAAGCGCCGTGTTCATGGTCGATACGCACCAGGTCGGCATCCACGCCTTCCAGTTCGCGGTCGACGATGACCATTGGCGTGCGCACGTTGGCCAGGCTCTGCAGCAAGTCGCTGTCTTCGCCCACCGACGCCACCACCAGGCCATCGATGCGCTTTTCCAGCAGCACGCGCAGATAGCTGCGTTGTTTTTGCGGGTTGTCGTCGGAGTTGCACAGGATCACACAGTAGCCATTGCGCTCACAGGCATCCTCGATACCCCGTGCCAGCTCGGCGAAATAGGGGTTGACGCTATTGGGCACGAGCAAACCGATGGTGGCCGTGCTGCGCGCCTTGAGCGACCGCGCAACGGCGCTGGGTACGTAGTCGAGTTCGACGATGGCCGCCTCGACCTTGAGCCGCACCTGTTCGCTGACCGGGCGGGTCTTGTTCAGTACATGGGACACGGTGGTGTAGGAAATACCCGCGAGTGCGGCGACGTCTTTGATGGTTGCCATGTTTTCAGTTCCGCCGGCTCGCGCGCCGGCTGCGATAAGTGTCGAGCACCACGGCGATGACGATGACCGCCCCGGTGATGATGCGTTTGGTGGGTTCCGATGCGCCGATCTGGGCAAGGCCTGCGGCCAGTACCGAGATGATCAGCACACCGAAGAAGGTACTGATGACCGAGCCGCGCCCGCCCATCAGGCTGGTGCCACCGATGACCACGGCGGCAATTACCTGCAGTTCGAGCCCGGCGCCGGCATTGGGGTCAGCGGCCTCCAGCCGGGAAATCTGGAACAGTGCGGCCAGGCCCGCCAGCAGCCCCATCAGGGCGAACACCAGCACCTTGTAAGGGCGCGGGTCGATGCCGGTCAGGCGCACGGCCTCTTCATTGGTGCCGATGCCGATCAGGTAGCGGCCGAACACCGTGCGGGTCAACACCAACTGGGCGAGGACGATCACCAGCAGGGCGATGATGAAGGCCGGCGAGATGCCAAAGGCGATCGGGTTGGAGAACCAGGCATAGGCATCGCCGATGTAGGCGGTGCGCGAGTCGGTGAACTGGTAGGCCAGGCCCCGGGCCATCTCCAGCACCCCGAGCGAGACGATGAACGAGGGGATGCGCCAGGCCACGGTGACCGCGCCCGTGACACTGCCTGCCAGGGCTGCCACGGCCATGCCGAGCACGGCGGCCGGCAGCACGCCCCAGCCCCAGCCGAGGATCGCCACGCTGACCGTGGACGCCGCCAGCGCGAGCACCGAGCCGACCGACAGGTCGATGCCGCCGATGATCAGCACGAAGGTCATGCCCACGGCCAACACCATCAGGTCGGGTATCTGATTGGCCAGGGTGCTGAAGGTGGCGTAGGACCAGAAGTGGCTGCTGAGCAGCGAGAACAGCACGATCATCGCCAACAAGGCGCCGGCCAGGCCCAGATAGGTACCCAGGCCGAAGTAGGTGCCGCTACGGCGCGCGGCCGTGCTGTCTGTCGTTTCGAGAGGTGGGGTCTTCATGCATCCATCCTGGGCGCTGCATCGTGCAGCAGGGCGTCACGTTTCTGATAGCCGGCGAAGGCGGCAGCGAGCAGCTGGTCCTGGCTCCAATGGTCGCGATCGAAGGTGTCGATCAGGCGACCGGCGCTGAGCACGGCGATGCGGTCACAGATCAGCATCAGCTCGCGCAGGTCGCTGGACACCACCACCAGCGCTTTGCCTTGGCGTGCCAGTTCGGCCAGCAGGCCGTAGATGTCGAACTTGGCGCCCACGTCGATGCCGCGGGTCGGCTCGTCGAACAGCAGCACCTGGCAGTCGCGCTCCAGCCAGCGGCCGATCACCACTTTCTGCTGGTTACCGCCCGACAGCTCGCCAACCGCCTGGGCAGCACCGGCACTGCGGATGCGCATGGCGGCAATCTGCCGTTCGGCAAGGGCCCGCTCGGCGTCGCCATCGAGCACGCCGGCACGGGACACGGCGCCAAGGTTGCCCAAGGCGATGTTGGCGCTGATCGACTGTGACAACAGCAAGCCTTCGCCTTTGCGGTCCTCGGTGATCAGGGCGATGCCGGCCTTGACCGCCGCCTTGGGCGAGTCGATGGTCACTGGCCTGGGCGGCTGACCCAGGGCGATGCTGCCACTGTCGGCGCGGTCGGCACCGAAGATCAGCCGCAGCAGCTCGGTGCGCCCGGCGCCGATCAGGCCCGAGATACCAAAGATCTCCCCTGCCCTGACCTCCAGCGACACGTCACGCACCTTGTCGCCGCGGCACAGGTGCTCGACCTTGAGCAACGGCGCACCGATCGTGCGGCGGCCCAGGTCGATGTGCTCGCCCAGCTCGCGGCCGACCATCAGGTTGACCAGCTCGGTGCTGCTGTAACGTTGGATCGGTTCGTCGCATACCAGCTTGCCGTCGCGCAGCACGACGATGCGCTGGGCAACACGCTGCAATTCTTCGAGCCGATGGGAGATGTAGACGATGGCCACGCCGCGCTGGCGCAAGCGTTCGATCTGCACGAACAGCAACTCCACCTCGCGCGCAGTGAGCATGGCCGTGGGTTCGTCGAAGATCAGCACATGGCAGTCGCCGATCAGGTTGCGCGCGATCTCGACCATCTGCTGATGGCCGATGCCCAGCTCGCCGACCGGGGTGTCCGGGTCGATGGCATCCAGGCCGACTTGGGCCATGGCGGCCGTGGCCAGTTGGCGCAGGCGCTTGCGGCTGATCCAGCCGAAACGGCTGGGCAGGTTGTCGAGGAACAGATTCTCGGCCACGGTCAGGGTCGGCAGGAGGTTGAGCTCCTGCATCACCATGCGCACCCCCAGACGTTCGGCATCGCTGCGGCTGGCGGGTGAGTAGGCCTGGCCGCGATAGGTCATGTGCCCGGTTGTGGGCGTCTCCAGGCCGCTGAAGAGCTTGGACAGGGTGCTCTTGCCCGCGCCGTTTTCACCGGTCAGGGCCAGCACCTCGCCGGCGCGCAGGGTCAGGCTGACATCGCCGAGCACAGGCTGGGCATAGCTTTTGCCCAGGCCGGTGGCGGTCAGTACCCCTTCATTGGCCGTCGACATGGCCGTTTCTCCTGGGCGTCAAGGCTGAGTGATCAGCGTGACCGGGGTCTGGATGACATTGTCGGCATCCACATCCGGTTTTTCTCCCTTGAGCATCTTCAGCGCCGCCTGGATCCCGAAGACGGCTTGCTCGCTGGCAGCCTGGTCGAGGGTGGCGAGTACGCGGCCGTCCTTGAGCATCGGTTTGATGGCGTTGATGTTGTCGTAGCCGACCACTTGCACCTGGCCGGTCTTGCCGGCGGCGCGCACTGCCGAGACAGCGCCCAGGGCCATGCTGTCGTTGCCGGCCAGCAGGGCCTTGAGGTCAGGGTATTCATTGAGCATCGACGCCGCGACGGCATTGCCCTTGTCGATCTCCCAGTTGCCGGACTGCACCGAGACGATCTTGATCTGCGCGGCTTCCATGGCGTCCTTGAAGCCTGCGGTGCGTTGCTGGGCGTTGGTGGTGGTCGGTACGCCTTCGATGATGCCGACCTGATCCCCGGCCTTGAGTTTTTCCTTGACCAGGTAATCGCCTACCAGGCGCGCGCCCTTGCGGTTGTCGGGGCCGACGAAGGGCACGCTGATGCCTTTGCTCTTGAGCACGTCGGGGTCGAGGCGGTTGTCGATGTTGACCACCGTGATGCCGGCGTCCATGGCTTTCTTGACCACGGGCACCAGGGCCTTGGAGTCGGCCGGGGCAATGATCAGCGCCTTGGCGCCGGTGGCGATCATCTGCTCGACGATGCGGATCTGGTTACCGGTGTCGGTCTCGTCCTTGATGCCGTTGGCCACCAGCTCGAAGTCGTCGGCGTGTTCTTTCTGGTAGGCCTTGGCGCCGTCTTCCATGGTGCGGAAGAACTCATTGGCCAGGGACTTCATCACCAGGGCAACCTTGGGCTTGTCTTCTGCGTGGGCTGCAGAAAAAGGCAGGGCGAGGGACAGCGAAGAAATGACGGCGAGCGCCAGCAGGCGACCGGGGAACGGCAGCTTCATGTCAGGTAACTCCGAATCTTGTGATTTTTATCGGATCGCAAACGTTTGCGTTGAGTAACTATGGAAACAGGATCCGCTTTTGTCAAATCCGTTTCGCTTTCCAGCCCAAGCCGCTCGTAGCGCAGATTATCGGGGATTTCTACGAAAAACCGAACAGCTTTTCCTATGCTTGTTCGGAGCCCCGAACGCGAGGGCAATCAACCGCCGCACTAAAGCCTTGTGGGGCCGGTAATAAGGGCAGATTAGACCCTGCTGGTACGAAAACTGCCTTGCATGCTTTGCGACACAGCAAACAAGCTCATTAGGAAGAGAACAATAACCATGAATGTTGCACTCAAGACCTTCGCCCCCAGCGCCCTCGCCCTGTTGCTGATCCTGCCAGCCACAGCGTCGGCCAAGGAAGTTGAAAACCAGCAGAAGCTGGCCAACGTGGTGATCCTTGCCACGGGCGGCACCATTGCCGGCGCTGGCGCCAGCGCTGCCAACAGCGCCACCTACCAGGCCGCCAAGCTTGGCGTGGATAAACTGATCGCCGGCGTACCGGAGCTGGCCGACCTGGCCAATGTCCGTGGCGAGCAGGTGATGCAGATCGCCTCCGAGAGCATCACCAACGACGACCTGCTCAAGCTGGGCAAGCGCGTGGCCGAACTGGCCGACAGCAACGACGTGGACGGCATCGTCATCACCCACGGTACCGACACCCTGGAAGAAACCGCCTACTTCCTCAACCTGGTGGAAAAGACCGACAAGCCGATCGTCGTGGTCGGCTCCATGCGCCCCGGCACCGCCATGTCCGCCGACGGCATGCTCAACCTGTACAACGCCGTGGCCGTGGCCAGCGACAAGGACTCGCGCGGCAAGGGCGTGCTGGTGACCATGAACGACGAGATCCAGTCCGGGCGCGATGTGAGCAAGTCGATCAACATCAAGACCGAAGCCTTCAAGAGCGCCTGGGGGCCGCTGGGCATGGTGGTGGAAGGCAAGTCCTACTACTTCCGCCTGCCCGCCAAGCGTCACACGGTCAACTCCGAGTTCGACATCAAGCAGATCAGCAGCCTGCCGCAGGTGGACATCGCCTATGGCTACGGCAACGTGACCGACACGGCCTACAAGGCGCTGGCGCAGAACGGCGCCAAGGCGCTGATCCATGCCGGTACCGGCAATGGCTCGGTGTCGTCGCGCGTGGTGCCGGCACTGCAGGAGCTGCGCAAGAACGGCGTGCAGATCATTCGTTCATCCCACGTCAACCAGGGCGGTTTCGTGCTGCGCAACGCCGAGCAACCGGATGACAAGAACGATTGGGTCGTGGCCCATGACCTGAACCCGCAGAAAGCGCGCATCCTGGCGATGGTTGCGATGACCAAGACCCAGGACAGCAAGGAGCTGCAGCGTATCTTCTGGGAATACTGATCGAAGCAGGCCCAAGGGCCGGTGTGCCAAGCGCACCGGCCCTGCCGCTACCGACGGTGGCTTTTTGCCTGACACGCTGTTGCGAAAATAACGGCAGTGAAATACTGTATGCGCATACAGCAAAACAAGGAAAATCCCCGTGGCCAGTACCGCTTCCGCAACGCCGAGCAGCTATGAACAACTGGGTGTGCGTATCCAGAAGATCATCAACAGTCCCACCGCCCAACGCAGCCGCGCCGCGCTGATCTTCCGCCTGGCGCACGAGTCGCCGGACGACTGGGAAACCCTGCTCGAGGAAATCGCCGAAAACGACAACGTCACCCTCGCCCACCGCGACGATGGCGGCGTGCAGATTTTCTGGACGGTGCCCAAGGAAGACTGAGCGCGCCTGTGCCTGAGGCTCAGGCCAGCGTCTGCAGGTAGGCGCTGGCTTCCCGGTAACGGGCCAGCCGCGCCAGGTCGGCGGGGCCGGGACACGGGATACGTGAGAGGTCGCTGTTGTCCGCCAGGTCCGCCAGCTTCACGGTGCGGGCCAACGGGTCGACACCCAGGCGCACCACGAAATCCTCGTAGCTTTCGCCCTGTCGCCGGCTCAAGGCGAGCAAGGCGGCGAGAATCTTGAGCGCGAACCCTTCGCGCGCAAGATCGGACAGTGTAAGCGGCGTATCTTCAATGACATCGTGCAGCACAGCGACGATCCGCTGTTCAGGCGTGGAAACCCGCATCATCACCCGCAACGGGTGAAGGATATACGCTGCGCCACCCTTGTCGTATTGCCCTTCATGCGCTCTGGCGGCCACAACGATGGCCCGCTCCAGTGTAGACATGAGGCTCTCCCCGTTCGGCCATCTCCCAACGCAAGCATAGCCGGCTCGGCAGGTAGATGACAGGGTGCCTTTCCCAGAGCCGCGGGGTCAGCGTTGGGCACCATGCTGGATGACGACCGAATCAGTACCCAGCTTGGCCATGACTTCGGCCTTGCGCGCCTGCGCCTCTTCCCGGGTCGGGAACGGCCCCATGAGCACCACCGGCTTGCCATCGCGGTATTCGACCGAGGACGGTATGCCCTTCTCGATCAGCCGCGCGGTCATGTCGCTCAATGCGCCCATGTTCGCGCCCTGGACCACCTCCACATCCCAACCTTCCGGCGCCGGCTGGTCGGCCAGTGCCTCGGCACGGCGCTGCAGGTCGGCACCGCCGCACAGTTCACGGATGCGCAGGTTATCGCCATTGTCGTCGACGATGATCTGGTACTGGCCATCGTCACCCTTGATGGCTACGTAGCTGCGATAGGCTTCGTACTGCCCGGCCTCGTCCTTGCCCCGTACTTGACCGCAGATGGTGCCTTTGGTGTCGATCCGCACGTTGCCGAACTTGGCGGTCTTGGGGTTGTGCAAGTGCTCGGCGACCTGCTTGTGCACACCTTCGACCTCGTTCTCACAGCCAACCAGGGCCAGCACTGCCATTACCACTGCCAGTTTGCGCACGCGTGTACCTCCAGATTCGAAGGGGCGGATTCTAGCATGACGGCCCATGGCCAGGACCGCGACCATACGTTACACCTTGCAACAGCCCTGTCCCGGTCGAACGCCGTACCGGGGCCGCTCTGCGGCCCATCGCCGGCAAGCCGGCCCCCACAGTAAAAGAGCAACCCTCGATGCTCACGCGGTCCCTGTGGGAGCCGGCTTGCCGGCGATGGGCTGCAAAGCAGCCCCCGCGACAGGGCGACACCATCTGTCGTCCTCTCAAGGCACAGTCACCCCACGTAAACCGTGGAGACCCTATATGCCTATACCGCCTCGGCCCCGCACCTTCATCTGCCCGGACTGTCATTGGCAGCGCACCACTATCCCAGCCAGCGACGCGCTGCAGGTGAACATCGACTGGTTCTTCCGCTGCCCGGTCTGCAACAGCGAACTTCAAACCCGGCCGGCCACCCGCGCGGAAATCATGAGGGCGCGGCTGACCCAGTTCTTTTGCCACCCACGCGACTGAACCTTTAATGATAGCCTATGGCCACAAAGCGCCCTGCGCGCACGCTCTCCCGGCCTTAGGAACCCCAGGAATATGGACTATCAGTCGCTCAAGACTCGCCACCGCAACGAACGCGACGCACATCACCCGAACCTTGCGCTGCGCGTTCACCGAGCGCTGAGCTGGCTGCATCGCGCCGAGCAGGCTGAAGACGTGGATGGTCGCTTCATTTTCCTCTGGATCGCTTTCAACGCCGCCTATGCCACCGACATCGATGAACATCATCGGTTGTCCGAACAAGAGGCCTTCAAGGCCTTCCTGCAAAAGCTCTGCCTGCTCGACACCGAGCACCTCATCGAGAAGCTGGTGTGGTCCGAGTTCCCTGGCAGCATTCGTGCCTTGCTGGACAACCCCTTCGTGTTCCAGAGCTTCTGGGAATTCCAGAACGGCAAGATCACCCAGGCCGAGTGGGAGCAACGCTTGCGCGGCGGCAAGCGCGCTGCCCACCAGGCGCTGGCTGAACGCGATACGGCAAAGGTGCTGGGGGTGATGTTCAACCGCATCTATACCCTGCGCAACCAGCTGATGCATGGCGGTGCAACCTGGGATGGCAGCGTCAATCGCTCGCAACTGCGCGACTGCACCAAGCTGCTGGGCAAGCTGGTGCCACTGATCATTCTGCTCATGCTCGACAACCCCAGGACGCTTTGGGGGGATGCCTGTTACCCGGTGGTCGGCGCATAACGCATCACCTTCGCCAGACCTCTGCCCCGCTAGCGTTGTTCCCGTACGAACTCGATATTGGCCTTCACTGGCGCCGGCTTGGGTTGTTGCTTCAGGCCGTCTTCAAGACAGCAAGTAGCCCGCGCACCTGATCGGTCGCGAAGGCTCGGTGTCACTGGGTGCTATCAGAGCGTCACAAAACCTACCTCGATAGTGCCCCGGGTCTTTGAGCAGGGGCAGATCTAATGCGCCTCGGCATCCACGGCCACACCGTCAGGCATATGCAGCGGGACGTGCGTCGCCGGAGGTGACCAAGGGGTAGTAACGGGGAGAGAGTGCAAAAACAAAAAGGGCGATCCTTTCGGATCGCCCTTTCTGAGATTTGGTAGGCACAATTGGACTCGAACCAACGACCCCCACCATGTCAAGGTGGTGCTCTAACCAACTGAGCTATGTGCCTGTCGTGTGGGGCGCATATTAGAGATCGAACACACACCTGTAAAGCGTTTTTTTCAAAAAAATCAAAAACTTTCAGATCCCGGGCAGCGCTTGTGTCCGGTGCCCATCGCCGGCAAGCCGGCTCCCACAGGTACACCACAGGCCATGAAAGCAGTGCTCTACCTGTGGGAGCCGGCT
Source organism: Pseudomonas sp. GM84 (assembly GCF_000282535.1). GTDB lineage: Bacteria > Pseudomonadota > Gammaproteobacteria > Pseudomonadales > Pseudomonadaceae > Aquipseudomonas. Next base: position 8,835 of record NZ_AKJC01000074.1, read on the forward strand.
TGCCGGCGATGAGGCCAGTGGATTCGGAAGCAGATCTTGCAGCTCAAACCCCCGAAAAATGCCCCCTCCCCCTCCCTTAAGGGAGGACGCCTGTATGAACCAGATTGGGTCTACTGGACGCTCCGGAAGTCTCCGCGCCCTTGTAAACCATCGTTCCAGTCACAGGAGCCATCATGAACCCATTGATCCATTACCACGTCGACGCCGAGCTAGCCCTGATCGGCCTTGCCCGCCCGCCGGTCAACGCCCTGGGACAGCCATTGCGGGCTGCCCTCCTGGAAGCCTGCGAGCAGGCGCAGGCCGATCCGGCGGTTCGCGCCATCGTGCTGTACGGCGCCAACGGCCTGTTCAGTGCCGGTGCGGACATCAGCGAATTCGGCACCCAGGCCTCCTGCGCGGCACCCGACCTGCCTGGCCTGCTGCAGCGCCTGACCAGCATGGACAAACCCCTGGTGGCGGCCCTCGGTAAACTCGCACTGGGTGGCGGGTTGGAGCTGGCACTGGCCTGCGGCTACCGCATCGGCGAGCCAGGCACACGTGTCGGCCTGCCGGAAATCAACCTCGGCCTGCTTCCCGGTGCCGGCGGCACCCAGCGTCTACCTCGCCTGATTGGCGCTAGGCAGGCCTTGGATCTCATCCTTGCCGGCACGCCAGTGAACAGTGAAACCGCGCTGCGCCTGGGCATCCTTGACCGCGTCGCAAAGCATGCTGACGCGCTGCTCGACGAAGCCTGCGCCTTTGCCCGAGAGCTGCTTGGCGACCGCGCAGCCGCTCGCCCGGATGTGCCTTACCCCGACCCGGCAGGCGGCTTGCCCGATGACTTCTTCGAGCATTTTCTCGAAGCCAATGCCCCTCGCTGGAAAAGCCGCCTGGCGCCCAGGCTTGTGCTCGATGCCCTTCAAGCCGCGTGTCGGTGGCCGTTGACCGAAGGCTTGGCCCACGAACAGGTGCTGTTCAAGCAAGCCGAAGATTCCCGCCAGTCGGCTGCCCTGCGCCATGTCTTCTTCGCCGAACGCGAGGCAGCCAAGGTGCCTTGGATCGAAGCCGACCTGCCACTACGCCCCATCTGCAAGGTGGCCGTGATCGGCGCGGGCACCATGGGCGGCGGTATCGCCATGAACTTCGCCAATGCCGGTATCCCGGTCATCCTCCTGGAGCGTCAACAAGATGCGCTCGACCGGGGGATCGCGCAGATCAACCGCAACTACGCCAACAGCGTAAAGCGCGGCAAACTCGCACCCGAGCAACTCGAACAGCGCACGACGCTGATCTCCGGCACCTTGGACTACGCCGACCTGCGAGACGTCGATCTGGTGATCGAGGCCGTCTTCGAAAAGCTGGAAATCAAGCAGGAGGTGTTCCGCACCCTGGATGAAGTGTGCAAACCAGGCGCCATCCTCGCCACCAACACCTCATCCCTGGACGTCGACCGGATCGCGGCCGTGACTTCACGGCCGCACGATGTCATTGGTCTGCACTTCTTCAGCCCGGCCAACGTCATGCGCCTGCTGGAAGTCGTGAACGGGCGGCAAACCGCAGCGGACGTGCTGGCCACCACCCTGAAGCTGGGCCGCACCATCGGCAAGCTTCCGGTCGTGTCGGGCGTGTGCTTCGGCTTCATCGGCAACCGCATGCTCGAGCCCTATGCGCGCGAAGCCCACCGCCTGGTACTCGAAGGCGCCAGCCCCGCACAGGTCGACAACGTGCTGACGGGCCTGGACCTGAACATGGGGGTGCTGAGCATGCTCGACCTGGCCGGCATCGACGTGAACTTCCTGGTACGCGACGCCAACCGCACGGCAATCAACCACGACGACAGCTACTGCCGCCTGGGCGACGAACTTTACGCCCTGGGCCGGTATGGCCAGAAGACCGGCCGGGGTTTCTACCTCTACGACGACCGCGAGCGGCAGGAAGACTACGAGGTGATCGCCCTGGCCGAGCGCCTGGCGGGAGAGCTGCACATTCCACGACGGCCGATCGATGCCCAGGAAATCCACGACCGCTGCCTGTTCATGCTGATCAACGAGGGTATCCAGCTGCTGGACGAAGGCATCGCCTTGCGCGCCAGCGATATCGACCTGGTGTGGATCAATGGCTACGGCTTCCCGGCCCACCTGGGCGGGCCGATGCACTATGCCGAACAGCTCGGCCTGGACAAGGTATTGCGCGGTATCGAGCACTACCGCCAGACCCTTGGCGCCTACGGCGAAATGTGGTTCCAGCCGGCCCCGCTGCTGGCACGCCTGGTGGCCGCCGGCAAGACCCGTATCGAACGTTTCTGAGCACCGCCGGCTCAGGCCGGCCCCTCTCCCTGACACAAGCAAGTAAAAAAAAAGCGGAGCCGAATCCTTCGGCTCCGCCCAGGTCAAGCCGACCTGCGTTAGCGCACGCCCGACCCGGCAAGGCTGTCCGGTGTCCAGCGAGAATCAGAAGTCATGTTGTCGGACACCACCACGCCACCGGTGCTGGGCCAGATGTTGATGTAGTAAGTGCCCGCGATGAGATCGTAATGCCCGGAGGTCGTGGTGTTGATCGCATCGGCATCGTACAGGGCTGTCAGGTAGGCGAAGCCTGGGCGCCAAAGCTGGCCACGGCCGTCGTACTGGTCGTTGGAAAGCACCGCCCAGCTGTCCTCGTCGACGTAGAAGGTGCGCTTGGAGTAGATGTGACGCGCACCCGGCTTCAAGGTCGCTTCCACCACCCAGACACGATGGAGCTCCCAACGCACGAAGTCCGGGTTGATGAATGCGTTGCCGAACACCTGGTCAGGATCAGCGGCATAGGTAAAGCGATAGGTGTTGTACGGCACGTACATTTCTTTCTTGCCGACCAGCTTCCAGTCGTAGCGGTCCATGCGGCCGTTGAACAGGTTGACGTCGTCCATGGTGGACATGCCGGAAGTACTGGGGTTTGGCGTGTCGTAGGCCAGGTCTGGCGCCAGGCGTACCCGACGTTGCCCTGGCAGGTACTGATAGGCGCGACGGGGTTTTTCGCCATCGACGCTCTCGAAGGTCATCACCGCCTCGCCCGCCCGACGGGCCGGGCCGCTGTAGTTGGTCCGGGCGCGGTTGTAGAGGGTGGGCTCGCCTTCTTTCTGGCTATAGAACGGGCTTTCCAGTGTCCAGGCCCCTTGGGTCGAGAGCACACGCTTGCCAGCCGCATCGACGTTGTAGGCGGAATACCTGGGAATCACATAGGACGGTCCCTGGTAGCGGGCGATGTGATTGATCATGACCTCGATGCCCTGCTTGGGGATCGGGAAGGGAATCCCGCCGCTGGCACCCACCGCGGTATCGCCCGTATCGGACAGCTTGGCCTGCGTGGCATTCTTCATGGTTTTTTCACGCACGGCCTGGGGATAGACGACCGTCCGGTGAGTCGGATAGACGTCCATACGAAAACCGGAGAGCTTCTTGAACATCGCCTTTTGCCCATCGCTGAGCTTGTCTGCGTACGCGTCGGCGTTTTTCGCATCGATGGAGAACAGCGGTTTCTCGTTGGCGAAGGGATCCGGACGCACCCCTTTGCCCTTGTCGAATCCGGCGGGTGCCGTGGTCAATCCGCCGGTGTACGCGGGAATGCTGCCATCCTTGTTGCCTGCCATCTCGGCGCCGATCGGCGTCAGGGTGACGCCCAACTGCTTGGCCTCCTGATCAGACACCGCAGCATGGAGCACGCCTGTGTGCGCCGCCATCAAGCTGGCCGCGAGCAGGATTTTTGTCAGTGTGGTCATGTCTCCACCTTCTAAGGTTGTGATGTTCGAAGTCAGCGCATCACGCCGGTCTGGGCACACGCCCTGTGGCTTGCGTGAACGCGGACTTGCCTGGTTGTTGTATCCAAGCAGCCGCCGCATTGCCCCTCCCTAAATGGCCAGTGGGGAGGGGGCGCCCTGGAGGGCTTAGACGAATGCGCCGATGCCGGTAAGCGCGCGGGAGATCATCAGTTTCTGGATCTCGGTGGTACCGTCGGGAATCGGGATGACGATGGCCTCCCGGGCCAGGCGCTCGACATCGAACTCCTTGGTCAGGCCATTGCCGCCATGCAGCTGCACCGCGTCACGGCAGACCTTCACGGCCATTTCGGTGGCGAACCACTTGGCCATCGACGACTGCACGTCACAGCGAATGCCGGCGTCCATCATCGAGAAGGCCCGGAAGCACATCAGCCGTGCGGCGTCGGTCAGGGTGGCCATTTCGGCGATCTTGGCAGCGACCAGTTGATGGGCGGCAATGGGCTTGCCGAACTGCTGGCGCTCCTTGGCATAGCTGATCGACGCTTCGAGCGACGCACGCATCAAACCTACGGACAGCATGCCCACATTGGCGCGTGCCTTCTCGAACAGCTTCATGGTGTTCTTCAGGCCCGACCCTTCTTCCCAGACCATGTTGCTGGCGGGCACCCGTGCACCGTCGAAGAACACCTGGGCCGTGGACTGGCCATTGAGCGCGATCTTGTCGATATTGCGCGTCTCGTAGCCGTGCTCCTCGCGGTCGACGAGGATGTGCGACAGCGCCTTTTCACCCGTGCGCACGGTGGTGATCAAGAAGTCGGAGTAGTGCCCGTTGGAGATCCAGGTCTTCTCGCCCTTGATGATGAAATGCTCGCCATCGCGCTTGCCGGTAGCCTTGATATCGGCCACGTTGGAGCCCACGTCCGGTTCACTGATGCAAAAACCACCAAAGGTACGCCCGGCCATGATGTCCGGCAGGTAACGCTCGCGCAGATGGGCCTGCGATGCCGGCAATTCCGCCAGCGTGACCGCCATCCCCTTGTTGATCATCACGCACAGGCCAATGTCGACGGACACGGCGCACAGCTCTTCGAACAGCATGGCCTCGGTGACCAGATCAAGGCCAAGGCCGCCATGCTCCTCGGCGACGCTCACCCCGGGCAGGCCGAACTCGGCGATCCCCTGGGTGATTTCACGCATCCGCTCCTTGGGAATGTGCTGGTCGCCATAGCGGCGTGCGACGGGGCGGATTTCGGCATCGAGGAACTTGCGAAAACTCTCGACGGCAAGGCGTTGCTCTTCACTGGGCATGCAAATTTTCATTGTGTGTCGCTCCTTCGGGTCGCAGTGCCGGTGCGAACACAGTCGCCCTGGCTCAGGTGATACGTGGGTTGTCGCTGGTGCGATGGATCACCAGTGGCTACCGACGTTACGTGAGCCCTGTGGGCGATTCCCCCCCACGTTAGAGGGGCCAGAGGGGGTCTGGTGGGGTGCCGTTGCCAGGTCTGGAAACGGAGGCGACACCGGGCCCGTCACTGCAATCGCAGGCGAGCCCGGTCTTGGCGCTGGAGGGGAACACTCACTCGAAGATAACGGTGCGACCTGATGCCAGCCATTGCCCGGCCTGCCCCAGGTAACGGCTTTCGATGACGTCACGCTTGATCTTGAGGGTTGGGGTGAGGAAGCCGTTCTCGATGCTCCAGAGGTCGTTCACGACGACCACGTAGCCGAGCCGCTCATGGGCTTCGAGGTCGAGGTTGAGACGCTCGCGCAACGTGTCCAGCTCACACTGCAACTGGTGGCGCGCGTGCGTATCGGCCAGGCTGTCACGCCCCTCGGGCGACAGCATGAGCAACGCGAAGGGCGCAGGCTGCCCGGGCCCGGTGACGCACACCGCCTCGACCCAGCGGTGTGCGATACGGTTCTCGATGGGCACCGGCGCCACGTACTTGCCCTTGTCGGTCTTGAACAGCTCCTTCACCCGCCCCGTGATCTTCAGGCGCCCCTCCTCGTCGAGCACGCCACGGTCACCGGTCTTGAAGTAGCCATCGGCGGTCATGCTTTCGGCCGTCAGTGCCGGTTGCCGGTAATAGCCCAGCATCCGCGTGGCGCAATCGACGAGCACTTCGCCGTCCTCCGACAGGCGACAGCGCACGCCGGGCAATGCCTGCCCGACATAGCCCACGCGCACCTGGCCCGGCCGGCTGTAGTGGGAATAGCAGAAGTTCTCGGACATGCCGTAGACCTCCAACAACTCCAGGCCAAGGTTGCGGTACCAGTTGACGATCTCCAGCGGCAGCGGTGCCGAGCCGGTAAAGGCAATGCGGGTGCAGTCCAGGCCCAGCATGACCAGCACCTGTTTCCTCAGTGCCGCACCCGCTTCGCACGGGCTGGCCAACAAGGCCTGCTGCTCGGCCGGAAGGCGTGTGCAGATCGCCTGGTAGAACTTGGTCCAGAGCCTGGGCATCGAGATGAACATCGATGGCCGCGCGCGGCACAGGTCCTGGGTGAAGGTTTCCAGGGTGTCGTTGAAGAAGACCTGCACGCCATGGCAGAGCGAATTGGACTCTACCGAGGAACGCTCGGCGGCATGGGCCAGCGGCAGGTAGGACAGCAAGCGATCATCCGGTCCCAGCTGGATGAAGTCACCGCCAGCCAGCGAAGCATAGGCATGCATGCTGCCGAAGCTGTGCATCACCCCTTTGGGCGTACCCGTGGTACCCGAGGTGTAGATGATGGTCGCCAACTGATCGGGGTCGGGCAGAAGGATATCCTGCAGCGGGTCATTGGCGGCACACACCTCCTCCCATTGCCGATAGTCGCCCTCGGGCGCCAACGGCAATGCAATGACCGGCACTTCGGCTGGCAGCATCTGCTGGATACTGCTGCCGGGCTCCATCCGCCCGAGGAACAGCAGGCGGATGTCGGCATGATCGACGATGTAGCGCAGGGTATCGGCATTCATCGTCGGGTACAGCGGCACGGAGACATGACCGGCCATCCAGATCGCCAGGTCGGCCATGATCCAGTGAGCGCTGTTCTTGCCCAGGATGGCGATACTGCTCCCGGCGGGCAGTTGCAACGCGGCCAGGTAGGTGGCCATCCGTCGCGCCTGGTCACCCACCTGGCGCCAGCTGTACTCATGGACCTGACCCGCCACAGGCTGGGTCAGGTAGATCGCATCGGGTCGGTTGGCTTCCCAGTGCAGGAAGCGATGGAGCAAGGTCGTCGAGTTATTATTGTTCATGCAACGTTCCTTCCAGGTCATGACCGGTCGCGGCCCGCCCTCACGGGCGCGGACGCTGTTGAACGGCCGGATCAGGGGGCGGCTCAAGGTGCCGAATCGGCTGACACGCCCCGTACCGCTCACCTTGCGCACCAATCGCGCAACACCGCCTCCGAATCCTGGCCGCGGGCCGGTATGGCGCCTGGCGCTGCCGGTTGGGTCACCGAAAAGCGCGGCGCCGGGTTGGCCTGCAGCACGCCATCGATCCGGCTGTACACGCCCCGCGCCGCCATATGCGGATGCTGCGCCGCCTCGTCGAGATCGAGCACCGGCGCGAAGCAGGCATCGGTGCCTTCGAGCAACGCGCACCATTGCTCGCGGGTGCGGGTGGCGAACAGCTCGGCGAAGCCTTCGTGCAGGTTCGGCCACAGCTGTGGATCATGCCCCTTGGCATAGGCCGGGTCACCTGCCAGGCCGAGCTTGTCCAGCAACAGTTTGTAGAAGCGCGGCTCCACCGAGCCCACCGAAATGAACTTGCCGTCGGCACAGCGATAGGTGCGGTACCAATGCGGCCCGTCCAGCAGGCTGGTGCCACGCTCGTTGTGCATCTGCCCTGCCGATTTGAGCCCCAGCATCAGGTTCAGCATATGGGCGCTGCCATCGACGATCGCGGCGTCCACCACCTGGCCCTGGCCGGTGGCCCGGGCGTTCATGATGCCGGCCAGCAGGCCCACCGCCAGGTACATCGAACCGCCACCGATGTCGCCCACCAGGCTCGGCGGGGCCATCGGCGCCTGGCCCGGCTGACCTGACCACCACAACGCGCCGGACAGCGCGATGTAGTTGAGATCATGACCGGCAGCCTGGGCCATAGGGCCGGCCTGGCCCCAACCGGTCATGCGGCCGTAGATCAGCTTCGGGTTGCGTGCCAGGCATACGCCGGGGCCCAGGCCCAGGCGCTCCATCACACCGGGCCGCATGCCCTCGATCAGCGCATCGCAGTTTTCCACCAGGCCCAGCACGGTATCGATGCCTGCCTGGCTCTTCAGGTCGACGGCGATGGAGCGTTTGCCCCGGTTGCACACGGCGTGCTTGCCAAGGTCCAGGTCCTCATCGCCTGCGGCCAGGCGATCCACCACCACCACATCCGCGCCCAGGTCGGCGAGCAGCATGCCGCAGAACGGTGCAGGCCCGAGCCCTGCGATTTCCAGAATTCTCAGCCCCTTCAGAGGGCCAGTGCGTTCTTGTGCCATCAGGTCATTTCTCCATGGGCTGGCAGCGCCAGCCTCCTGTCACGCTGCCGTTCAACCGAACACACGCAGGATGCATTCCGCCACGCAGGCGGGCTTGGCGACGTGCTCGATTTCCACGGTCATCTCGTAGGTGACCTGGGCACCATTGCCCTCCAGCGGCTCCCAGGACTGCACCTTGAAGTGCGCGCGCAGACGGCTGTCCACCGGCACCGGCTGGACGAAACGCACCTTGTTCAGGCCGTAGTTCACGCCCATCTTCACGTTGCGCACCTCGAACGCATCGGTCATGAACGTCGGCAGCAAGCTGAGGGTCAGGAAGCCATGGGCGATCGTCTTGCCGAACGGGCCTTTGGCGGCGCGCTCCGGGTCGACGTGAATCCACTGCTGATCGCCGGTGGCCTCGGCGAAGGTATCGATACGCTGCTGATCGATGGCCACCCAGTCGCTGCTGCCGACCACCTCGCCAACCAAGCCCCGCAGCGCGTCCACGTTCTCAAAGCTGTTCATGTTGCTCTCCCCCTGGAATTGTTGTTGTCGTTCAGTCGAGCAGCTCGGCCTGCAGGGCGGCCGCACAGGCGGCCTCGTGGCTGTCGCTGCTGCCCAGCAGCAGGTCGGCGACCACGGCGTGCTTGTAGTAGTGGCCCACCAGGTACTCCTCGGTCATGCCGATGCCGCCGTGCAGCTGGATGCCATGGGCACAGACCCACTTCGCGGCGCGACCGATCAGCATCTTGGCGCTGGAGAGGGTCTTGTCGCGGTTCGACGGGCTATCGTTGGCCACCGATGCCAGGGCCGCATGCAACATCGAGCGGGCAAGCTCCGTTTCCGCCGCCATGTCGGCAATGCGGTGCTGGAGCGCCTGGAACGAACCGATGGGCACGCCGAACTGCTGGCGGACCTTGAGGTACTCGGCGGTCACTTCGAGGGTCTTCTCCATGCCACCGACCAGCCCGGCACACAGCGCCACGATGCCGTGGGCAAGCCCTTGGCGCAGGGCAGCAAGGCCCTGCCCTTCAGCGGTCAGCAGGGCGTCAGCCCCCACCTTGACGTCCTCCAGGCGCAGCTCCTGCACCCAGGTGCCGTCGTGCAGGGGCAGTGACTGGCGCACCAACCCGGCGCTGTCGGCGTTCACCCACAGCAGGCTGACACCCTCGGTACCGGTGACGTGCGCCGAAACGATGAAGGCCTGGGCACCGTCAGCCCCCATGACCAGGGTCTTGGTGCCATTGAGGGTGAACCCTTCGCCGCTGCGCTCGGCGCGCACGGCGACGGTCTCGGGCATGCCACGTGAGCCCGGCTCGCTGTAGGCCAGGGCAATACGGCATGCGCCTTCGGCCAGTTGCGGTAGCCAGCGGGCCTTGTGCACGGTGTTGTCACAAGCGGCCAGTGTCTGCGCGGCGAGTACCGCGCATCCCACATAAGGCTCGAGCACCAGGGCGCGCCCCAATTGCTGGGCGATGATGGCGGTCTCCAGCAATGAGCCTCCGAGCCCTGCGTATTCCTCTGGCAAGGCGGCCATCAACCAGCCCTGGGCGGCGAAGATGCCCCAGTTGTCGGCGCTGCCGTTCTTCCCGGCCCCCAGCAGGGCCATGCGCGAATCGAAGCTGTAGGCCTTGTCGACATAGCGTCGCACGCTGTCCTGCAGCAGTTGTTGTTCCGAAGTCAGCTCGAAATCCATACCCGTTTCCTGCCCTTAGAGTTGGAACAGCAGCTTGGCGATGATGCCGCGCTGTACTTCGCTGGTGCCGCCATAGATGGTGGAGGCTCGGCGGAAGAACATTTCGTTGGCGATACCGGTCGCCAGGGCCTGCAAGGGGTAACCCTGTTGCAGGTTCGGTTCGTGGGGATGCGGGTAGGCGATCGCGCCATAATCCCCCAGGGCTTCCACCTGGGCTTCGGTGATGCGCTGCTGGAACTCGGTCGCGCGGATCTTCAGCATCGAGCCCAGGGTGTGGGACTCTGGCCGGTGCTCCTGCTCCAGGCGGGCCACGCGCTGGACCAGCATCTCCAGGGCCTGCAGCTCGGCCTCCAGGCGCGCCAGCTTCAGCGCGAATACCGGGCGCTCGCACAGACGCTGGCCGTCAGCCTGCAAGGTCGAGGCAAACAGTTTCAGCTCGCGCATGTAGCGCTTGAGCTCGGGCAGGTCGGCGGTCGTGGCATGCTCGTTGTTGAGCAGGAACTTGGTGATGCTCCAGCCCTGCCCTTCCACGCCGATCAGGTTCTCCACCGGCACGCGGACATTGTCGAAGAAGGTTTCGTTGAGGTGGTGCGCATCGTCGATGCTGCGGATCGGCCGCACGGTGATACCCGGGGTGTTCATGTCCACCAGCAGGAAGCTGATACCCGCCTGCTTCTTCACGTCCGTGTCGGTGCGCACCAGCAGGAAGATCCAATCGGCATGGTGGGCGTAGCTGGTCCAGGTTTTCTGGCCATTGACCACATAGTGGTCGCCATCGCGCACCGCACGGGTACGCAGCGAAGCCAGGTCGGAGCCCGATCCAGGCTCCGAGAAGCCCTGGCACCAGAGGCGCTCGCCCTCGAAGATGGCGGGCATGTGCTGCGCCTTCTGCTCGGGGGTGGCGAAGGCATTGAGCACCGGCCCCAGCAACTTGTGCACGAAGCCGTCCTGGGTCGGGGTACCTGCGGCACTGCATTCATCGTCGAAGGCCAGGATCTGCGGCACGGTCCAGCCGGTGCCGCCATGTTCCTTCGCCCAGTAGGGCGCGCCCCAGCCGCGCTGGTTGAGGATCTTCTGCCAGCGCATCACCTGTTCACGCGGTGACCGGGTAGCGCGGCGAAGCCCTTTTAGGTCCGCCGGGACGTCCTCGTCGAGAAAGCGCCTGACTGCCTGGCGGAATGCGACCAGGCTCGAATCGGGAGTGAAATCCATGATCCTTCCTCAGTTCTTGCGGTAAAGCGTGACCACGCAGGCCCCACCGATACCGACGTTGTGCTGCAGCGCGACGCGCGCACCCTCGACTTGCCGCTGCTCGGCCTGGCCACGCAGTTGCTGGACCAGTTCGGTGCATTGGGCAAGGCCGGTGGCGCCGATGGGGTGCCCCTTGGACAGCAGACCACCGGAGGGGTTGACCACATAGCGGCCACCGTAGGTGTTGTCGCCATCATCGATGAACTTCTGCGCACCGCCCTCCGGGCACAGCCCCAGGGCCTCATAGGTCAACAGCTCGTTATGGGCGAAGCAGTCGTGCAGCTCCACCACATCCACCTCGTCGGCGCCGATTCCGGCGATTTCATAGGTCTGTCGGGCCGCCGCACGGGACATGGAGAAACCGGCCAGGTCGCGCAGGTCGCCGGACTGGAAGGTTTCCGCACCATCGGTGGTCAGCGCCTGGCCGGCGATCACCACGGTGCTGTCCAGGCCATGCCTGCGGGCATAGGCTTCGCTGCACAACACCACCGCCGCAGCGCCACAGGTCGGAGGGCAGGCCATCAACCGGGTCATGACTTCCGGCCACATCACTTGATCGGCCATCACCTCTTCGGTGGTCACAACCTTGCGGAACACCGCTTTGGGGTTGTTCGCGGCATGCCGGCTGGCCTTGGCGCGGATCTTGGCGAAGGATTCCATCGGCGTGCCAAAGCGCTTCATGTGCTCCCGGCCGGCGCTACCGAACAGGCGCAAGGCGTTAGGAATGCCCGCCGCCTCTGGCAAGGCCGCATCGCACTGCTGCATGAACAGGTCCAGCGGCGCTGGCCGGTCGCTGAAGGTGTTGCCCAAGGCACCCGGGACCATCTGCTCGAAGCCGACGGCCAGCACGATATCCACCATGCCGCTGGTGATGGCCTGGTTGGCCAGGAACAGGGCGGTGGAGCCGCTGGAGCAGTTGTTGTTGACGTTGATCACCGGGATGCCGGTCATGCCGACGTTGTAGAGCACGCGCTGGCCACAGGTGGAATCGCCGTAGATGTAGGCGGCGTAGGCCTGCTGGATGGACTCGTAGCCAACGCCGGCATCGGCCAGGGCCAGACGAACGGCCTGTTCACCCATTGCCACATAGGTGTCGCTCTGGCCAGGCTTAACGAAGGGAATCATGCCAACGCCCGCGACGACGACTTTCTGCCTCATGTCTTTCTCCTCAGCTTTGGGTATCCCGCCTACCGTTGGGCTCGTGCCCTGCGGTACTGGCTGGCAGGCTCTTGAGCTTCAAGAGTAAGCATGCCCCTTCCTGGGTCGCCCCTCTCCATTAGGGGAGGGGCTGCGGACGCCCGGTCTGCCGTTGTTTTCGCCAGTCTGGCACCCTGCCGGTGGCATTGAACAGAGACCGACGAAGTGGCCGTCTGGTATGGCATGAACGACCTGCTCGACCCCCGTTTGAGTGGCTGAAACCAGCACGAACACCACCCGCGAGCCTTCGCTCCGGGTGGTGATGTCAAAAACGCAACCGCAGACTGCGCGGCGCGGCGGTTTCAGGACGCCGGCAGCTCGGCACCGACGTAGGCCAGCGCTTCCTTGGCGAGGAACCGGCGCACCGCCTCGGCATGGTACTGACTGGCCCCGCACAGCGACTGGGCCGCCGCTTCCAGCTGGTTCATGGTCGCCCGATCGGTCTCGAACGAGCGGTTCAGCAGGGTCTTGGCCAGGGCCAGGGCACGCGGCGGCGCGTCATCGAATTGCCGCGCGTAGTCCAGTGCCCGCGACAACAGCTGGTCCGCCGGCACCAGGGCCTGGGCCAGGCCCAAGGCCAAGGCTTCCTCAGCGCCGATGGCGCGCGCGCTGAAGATGATCTCCTTGGCCCTTGCCAGGCCCACCAGTCGCGGCAGGACATGGAACATCGAAAGGTCCGGCACCAGGCCAATACTGACGAACGACGCCATGAGCCGGGTGCGCGGGGTCACGAACATGAAATCCGCCGCCAGGGCCAGGGAAAACCCGGCCCCCGCCGCCGGGCCGTCCACGGCTGCGATCACCGGTTTTTCCAGGGCCGCCAGCTCACCGAGCCATCGCTGGTGGCCAAGCACCAGGTCACGGCCAAAGAACACCGGGTCGTCGCTCGCCGCGTCGCCCGCAAGGTCGGCACCGGCGCAAAAGGCTCCGCCCGCGCCGGTGAGCACCACCGTCCGCACGGACGGGTCCTGGCGGGCGGTGCTGACCGCCCCCTGCATGCCCTCGGCAACGGCTGCATCCAGCGCATTGCGCCTGTGCGGACGGTTGAGCGTGATCACCGCCGTGTTGCCGAGCTTTTCGTAGCGCACTGCTTCGTCTGTCATGGCCATTCCTCCCTGATTACAGGTTGCGAGCGATGATCACCTTCTGGATGTGGCTGGTGCCTTCGTAGATCTTGGTCACCCGCACATCGCGGCAATAGCGCTCCACCGGGAAGTCGCTCAGGTAGCCGTAGCCGCCATGGATCTGCAGCGCATCGGAGCAGACTTTCTCGGCGATCTCGCTGGCGAACAGCTTGGCGATGGAGGCCTCCTTGGCACAGGCCACGCCGGCCTGGTTCAGGCGCGCCGCATGCAGCATGTAGGTGTGGGCCACCTCGAATCGGGTCGCCATGTCGGCCAGGTCGAAGGCCACGCCCTGCAAGTGGATGATCGGCGCACCGTAGGCCTCGCGCTCCTTGGCATACTTCACTGCCGCTTCCAGTGCGGCCCGCGCTGCGCCCACCGCCACGGCAGCGATGCCGATGCGGCCTTCGGACAGGGTGCCCATCAGGCGTTTGTAGGCACTGCCCTCCTCGGCCAGCAGGTTCGCGGCCGGAACCCGGCAGTTGTCGAGCTGGATGGCAGCGACCTGGGCCGAACGCTGGCCCATCTTGCTCTCCACGCGGGTGACGGTGTAGCCGGGCTGGCGCGGGTCGATGATGAACATGCTCGGGCCTTTGCGACCCTCCGGCGTATCGGTGACCGCGGCGATGGCAAAGGCGATGCCCGCCTCGTTGCCGTTGGAAATGAACTGCTTGCTGCCATTGAGCACGTAGCTGTCGCCTTCGCGACGCGCCATGGTGCGAAACGCTGCGGTGTCCGAGCCGGCCTGGGGCTCGGTGAGCAAACCGGCGGCGATCAGTTCGCCGGAGACCATGGCCGCCAGGTACTGGTCTTTCTGCGCCGGCGTGCCGTAGCGATGGAGCATGTCGGCCATCCCATTGTGCACATGCAGGATGGTGGCAAAGCCCGCATCGGCCGCGGCGAATTCGGTGATGGCCAGGCAGTACTCGGCAAACGACATGCCCGCGCCACCGAACGCCTCGGGGATGTGCATGCCCAGAAAGCCCAGCTCTGCCACCGCCTTGAGTTCGGCATGGGGCCAGGCCCCGGTGCGGTCGCGCTCGGCGGCCGTGGCCGCCACCACTTCCTGGGCCACCTTGCGGGCGGCATCACGGATCATGACTTCCTGTTCGCTCAGGAACACTGCGGATGTATCGCTCATATTTTCCTCACACGCTAGAGAAAGGCCATGCTGCAGCCAGGGGCACGCAGCGCACTGACCGGAGCATGGCGCTCGCCCCGCGTGCGTGCGCCTCCCCTCTGGGTAGGGGGACCCGATTGGCCAAGCGTCCGCCTATCTCAGCAGCCCCTGCTGGCGTGCCAGGGAAATCGCCGCATAGCGGCTCGACACGTCCAGCTTGGCGAGGATGTTCTTCACGTTCCACTTCACCGTGCCGAACGTGATGTTGAGCGTCAGCGCGATACGCTTGTTCGACATCGCCTGGGCCACCAGGCCGAGAATCTCCAGCTCCCGAGGGGTCAAGCTGGGGCGAGGCCCATTGCTGGCGTTGCGTGTCGGGACCCGCTTCACGGGTGCTTCCTCTTGCGTCTCCCGGACGGCCAGCAGGTGCTCCAGGTAATCGGCCAGCAGCGGCTCCAGTGCTACGTCCCGGCGCCAGCCTTCGAGCAGCTCGACGAGCGCGGCGCCCTGATCGAGCACGGTGCGTACCAGCCCCAGCCGCGCAGCGGTGCCGATAGCGCCTTGCAAGTGCTCCCTGGCGGCGTCTTGCTGGCCCAGGTCATGTTGTGCCAGCGCACCGAGCAGGCTCGCCTTGACCTGCGTGCGCACACAACCGACCGCGGCCGCGAACGCGCCCACGGCGTCCAGGTCTTCCAACGCGCGCGCGGGCTCCTGCGCCGCCAACGCCAACCGAGCGCGCGACATGGCGGCCACTGCGGCAATTTCGTCACGTGTCTCGGCGCTGTTCGGTTCAGCCGCCTCCAGCGCGGCCAGCCGCGCCACCAGCTCTGCCGCGCGGCGCATCTCACCCTGCCCCACCAGCAACCTGACCTGCTCGGCCAGCACCAACGCCCGCGGGCGTTCCAGGCCCAGCACATGAAAGTGCGCAGCCTGGGATTCGAGCAGATCCAGCGCTGCCTGGGGCGACTCGCGCTGCGCGCTGATGCGGGCGCGGTTAAGGGAGGCGCGGGCCATCACATCAGGCATGGAGGAACGCAGGATGCCGCTGCGATTGGCCAGCACACTCAGGGCATCGTCGATCCGGTCCAACTCGTAGTAGGCATCGCAGAGCGTGGCGGCGCACAGGTTGGCGCAGACCGAGCCACGCCCGTAGGCTGTCTGGGCTCGGGACAGGATGCTGGCCCCCAGGCGCGCGGCCTCGCGAGCGTCGCCATGGGCCAGGCTGGCCATGGCGCGGGTGTTCTCGAACACCATGGCCATGTCGTTGTCACTGTCCTCGGCATGGATCGGGTGCTGTGCATGCAACGCGCTGGCGGCGTCCAGACGCCCTACGGCAAGGTAGGCGCAGGCCAGGGCCGACAGGCCGATGTAGCGCAACGAGCGATTCTCCAGTGGCGCCCGATAGGCCGGCTCCAACAGGCCGACCACCCGGCGCGGCTGGTCCAGCTGCAAGGCAATGGCGGCATCGGCGAGGGCAAACTTGGACGAGATCGCCGGGTTGCGCGCCGCCTCGGCGCGACGGATCTGTTCCAGCCAACGCCGTGCCTGCTCCGGGCGGGCGGTGAAGGCATACGTCAGGCAACCCAGGATGAACAGCCGCGGATGGGCAAACAGCGTCTCTTGCGGCAGGCGCTCCAGCAAATGCAGCATGGGGCTGATGTAGGCCATGCTCCAGGCACTGGAGGCCGCCTCTTCCATGGCCTTGACCGCATAATCCACATCGCCGCCCAGATTGGCGTGTCGCACCGCCTCCACCAGGTAGTCGTGCTCGGCGAACCATTGGCTGGCCCGCCGGTGCAGCCCCTCTACCTGTGACTCGCCGCGTGCCGACAGGCGCTGCACGAGAAACTCGCCGAACAGCGGATGGAAGCGATACCAGGGCAGGTTGTCATCGGACTCGATGCGGTACACCAGCAGGTTCTCCTCCTCGGCCCGCTTCATCAAGGCATGCGCTTGCGCGTTGCCGGTGACGAACTGGGCCAGTTCGGCATTGAAGCGCCGAAACAACGACACCTTCTCCATCAACTCGATCATTTCGGGCGCCAGGCAAGCGACCACATCCTCGGCCAGGTACGCCTGCAGGTCGCTGGACTTCCACAGGATCGAGCGCAATTGCGAGCGTTTGCCCGGACGAACCCTCAGCATGGTGGCGATCGGTTGCAGGCTGGCGGGCCAGCCACGGGTGACGTCGTGGATCAGGCGCTCCTCATCGGCACTGAGCGTCAGGGTCGTGAGGTTGTGCTGGAAAAAATCCCGCGTCTGCTCAAGGCCGAACGGCAATTCGGCCGAATCGATCTCGGCCACCTGCCCTTGCATGCGCAGGCGCCCCAGGCTCAAGGACGGAGCGGCCCTCGAAGCGATGGTGAAGTGCAGGTTGACCGGGCAGTGGTCCAGCAGCTTTTGCATCAACCGGTGAGCGGCGCTGGATTCCACGTGATGGAAGTCATCCATCAGCAGGTGCAACTCCTTGCCCACCGCCTCTGCCTCGCGGGTGACGATGGCGATCAGGGCGTTGATCGACGGCTCGCTGCCGTCGCACTGCAGCCACTCAGGTTCGATGGCGATGCCCAGGCGCTGCAGGGCGTGCAGCAGGTAGGCGAGGAAGCTGGCGAACTGCCGGTCGTCGAGGCTGAACGAGATCCAGGCCACATCCAGCCCGGCACGCATCAACTCCAGTCGCCACTGCGCCAGCAGGAGGGTCTTGCCGAAACCGGCGGGGCCTGTGATCAGCGTCGCACTGCCGTACTGCGCCTCACGCAGCCGGGCAAGCAGCGGCTCCCGGGCGATATGCCGGGCATTGAGGCGCGGCGGTGAAAACTTGGTCGCGACCAACAGGTCGTCGGCGTCGATGACAGATGTGGACATGCTCATTTTCTCCACCTTCGTAAGTGTTCGTGACGTCGCCTGCATCCTGCTACAACCGCAGGGAAGTGGACCCCGTCCGCAAGGGGGGGGGTGTGTCCGCAAGGGCCTCGCGTAAGTTCGGATCCAGGCAGAAAAGCCCTGTGAATTGCGAGCGAGGTGATGAGATGAGCGAGTCCGTATCGTTTGAAGTGAAGGGTCAGGTGGGCTGGATCACCTTGACCCGCCCCAAGGCCATGAACGCCTTGAACCCGGAAATGCTGCAGGCCATGACGGCGCGCCTGGACGCCTGGGAGCACGACGATGGCGTGCGGGTGATTGCCGTGACCGGCACCGGGCCGGCCTTCTGCGCCGGCGCCGACCTCAAGGTCGGTGGCACGCCGCAACCCGGGGAAAAGGACCTGCTGGACAACATCGTGGTGTTCTTCGATGCCCTGCGTGCCTATCCCAAGCCTGTGATCGCCGCCGTCAACGGGCTGGCCCTGGCCGGTGGCCTGGAAACCGTCCTGTGCTGCGATTTCGTCATCGCCGCAGAAAGTGCCCGCTTCGGCGATGCCCACTCCAACTTCGGTGTATTCCCCGGCGGCGGCGGTGCCGCGGTGCTGCCACGCAAGATCCCCGAGAACATCGCCAAGTACCTGCTGTTCACCGGCGACTCCCTGCCCGCTCGGGACATGAAGCAGTACGGGCTGGTCAGCGAAGTGGTGGCCGATGCCGAGCTGGTGGCGCGGGTCCAGGCCATCGGCGACAAACTGGCCGAAAAGAGCCCGCTGGTGCTGCGCAAGATGAAGCGCGTGGCGGACGCCGCCGGCGACAAATCCCGTGCCGATGCCCTGCGCCACGAACTGCTGGAGCTGCGCGACCACCAGCGCTCTTACGACATTGCCGAGGGCATCCGCGCCTTCGCCGAAAAGCGCAAGCCGAACTTCAAGGGCTATTGAGCCGGGCGCCTGCCCTCCCCTTACCAGAACGATTCGAGGCAACGATGGAAAACGTATACATAGTCGGTGTCGGCATGACCCCGTTCGGTCGCCACGCGGACAAGACCATCAAGCAGCTCACCGCCTGGGCTGTGGAAGATGCCCTCAAGGATGCCAGTTGCGACCGCAAGTGGATCCAGGTCGGGTTCTTCGGCAACTGCACCCAGGGCCATTTCGATGGCCAGCACATGATCCGCGGCCAGGTGGCACTGCTGCCGCTGGGACTGGAAGGCATCCCGCTGTTCAACATCGAAGGCGCCTGCGCCTCCTCCAGCCATGCCTTCAACCTGGCGGTCACCCAGCTGCGTGCCGGCGCCGCCGACATCGCACTGGCGGTGGGCGCGGAAAAGATGTTCTACAGCGACAAGTCGAAGATGTTCTCGGCCTTCGAGTCGGCCTGGGATATCGAGACGTTCGAGGAAAACAAGCAGTACCTGGCCGCCATGGGCAAGGACATCGTGCCGCCGCCAGGCTCGCAGTCGCCCAAGCCCTACAGCCCCTTCATGGACGTCTACGCCGCACTCGGCCGTGGCGGCCTGATGGAGCGCTTCGGCATCACCCAGCGGCAACTGGCGGCCGTGTCCTCGAAGAACCATGGCCACTCCGTGCACAACGAACGTTCCCAGTACCGCAATGCCATGAGCATCGAGGAAATCCTCGCCGCGCCACCGATCACCTACCCCATCACCCTGCCGATGTGCTCACCGATTTCCGATGGCGCCGCCGCGGCCATCCTCTGCACCGAATCGGCACTGGCGAAGTACGGCTTCGACAAGCGACGTGCGGTCAAGGTGCTGGCCAGCGTGGTGCGCTCGGCCTCGGCACGTGCCGCCGATGACTTCGACAAAGGTTGCACCTACCAGGCCGGCAAGGCGGCGTTCGAACAGGCTGGCATCAGCGCGCAGGAGGTCGACGTCGCCGAAGTGCATGACGCCACCGCCATCGGCGAGCTGCTTTCCATCGAGTCGCTGGGCCTGTGCGAACCCGGCATGAGCGGGGTCATGGCCGAACGTGGCGACAGCGCCCTGGGCGGCCGCTTGCCGGTCAACCCGTCGGGTGGCCTGGAGTCCAAGGGCCATCCGATTGGCGCCACGGGCATCGGCCAGATCTTCGAGCTGGTCGAGCAGCTGCGTGGCAACTGCGGCAAGCGCCAGGTCGAAGGCGCGCGCATCGCCCTGCAAGGCAATGGCGGCGGCCTCTGGCGCGTGGAAGAAGCCACCGAACACGTCGGCATCTTTGCCCGGGGCTGATCTGTTTTGGAGAACGGCAACCGGGGGAACCCACGCAGTTTCCCCGCCGTTCTCCACCTATTACACTTTCTCAAGAGGACTCAAACCATGACTATTCGTTTCGATGACCGCGTTGCCATCATTACCGGCGCAGGCAACGGCCTGGGCCGCGTCCATGCCCTGCAACTGGCCGCTCGCGGCGCCAAGGTCGTGATCAACGACTTCGGCGGCAGCCGCGATGGCTCAGGCAGCTCCACCGAAGCCGCCCAGGCCGTGGTCGAGGAGATCCGGCAGGCCGGTGGCACCGCCATCGCCAACGGCGCCAACGTGGCCGACTACGAGCAGGTCCAGGCCTTGGTCAAGCAGACCGTCGAGGCCTTCGGGCGCGTCGACATCCTGATCAACAATGCGGGCATCCTGCGTGACAAGTCCTTCAGCAAGATGGACATGGCCGATATCCAGGCCGTGATCAACGTCCACCTGATGGGCTCGATCCACTGCACCAAGGCGGTGTGGGACCTGATGCGCGAGCAGAACTACGGCCGCATCCTGATGACCACCTCCGCCGCCGGGATCTTCGGCAACTTCGGCCAGGCCAACTATGGCGCGGCGAAGATGGCGGTACTGGGCCTGATGAACATGCTGGCGATCGAAGGCGTGCGCAACAACATTCGCGTCAACACCCTGGCCCCGATGGCCGCCACCCGCATGACCGAAGACGTGATGTCGGCCGAGCTGCTCGCCGCCAGCCGTCCCGAGCAGGTCAGCCCGGGCGCCTTGCTGCTGGTCAGCGAAGAGGCACCGACCAAGCTGGTGCTCAGCGCCGGTGCCGGAGTCTTCTCGGCCCTGCGCATGGAAGAGACCACGCCGGTATTCCTCGGCGGTGCCGACCTGACGCCGGAAGCCATCCTCGCGCAAATGGACCGCATCACCGACTGGAGCAACACCAGCCCACGCACCGATGCCAACCAGCAAGTGCAGCTGTTCATCGAAACGGCGATGAAAGGCCTCAAAGGCCTCTGACACGCCTCGTTTCGCGGCACTCATGTCACCCCGCAAGTCGCCGGCCTGCGGGGTTTCGGGTTTCGCTCGGGCCCTGCTGGCGGCCCGGGCAACAGGAGGGACGACAATAATGACAAGAATGAACTTCGCCCGCACGATGGGTAATCTCGCTGTCCGTTTCGCCGACCGCGAGGCGCTGGTCAATATCGAGCGCCAGCGGCGCTACAGCTTCCGCGAACTGCATGCACTCACCAATCGCATCGCCAACATGTTTCGTGAGCGTCTGGGCCTGGTGCGCGGTGATGTCTACCTGTGCATCCTCGACAACGACAGCCTGTCGCTGCTGCACGCCTGGACCGCCATGAAATGCGAGGCCGCGGGCGCCTATACCAATTTCCGCGACGCCCTTGAGGAGCATCGGGCCCAGATCGCACTGATCCGTCCCAAGGTGGTGATCCTCGAAAACGCGCTGCTGGCGCGCTACGGCGACATGCTCCAGGCGCAAGGCATCCAGGTGGTCTGCATGGACCGTCCGGAGCAGCCCCGCGACGGCTTGCTGTACTTCTGGGACCTGCTCGAAGGCGTGAGCGACGCCACCCCTGGCACGGTCCACGAAACCCAGGTGGACGTCGTGTCCTACCGTTTTACCGGTGGCACCACCGGCGCCAGCAAATGCGTGCCCTACACCCTGGACAACTGGTTGGCCCTGCGCGACTCCATGTACATGGAGAGCGAGCAGCCGTACCAGCCGGACACCCGCTTCCTGCACATGGCACCCATCAGCCATGGCTCCGGGCTGGGCCTGTTGCCCACGCTGTTCCGGGGTGGCTGCACCGTAACCCAGAACGTGCCGGACCTGACGCAGTTGTGCCGCAACATCGCGGCCGAGCGCATCACCATGACGCTGCTGGTGCCGACCATGATCTATCGGTTGCTGGAACTGCCGGCGGCCAGCGACCATGACCTGTCGTCGCTACGCACCCTGGCCTACGGCGCCGCGCCCATGAGCCCGGCCAAGTTGCGCCAGGCCCAGGCGCGCTTTGGCAACATCTTCATGCAGATCTATGGTGCGACCGAATGCCTGCATGCCGTGGCGATCCTCGGCAAGGCCGACCACCTCGATGCCAGCGACCAGCAGATTGGCAGCGCCGGGCGCATCGCCGCAGGGGCCGAGGTAGTCATCGTCGACGACCAGGGCAACCCCGTGGCACCGGGTGAGACCGGTGAGCTCTGGGTTCGCTCCCGTGGCACCGTCTCTGGGTACTTCAAGAACCCCGAGGCCAGCGCAGCCGAATTCGTCGACGGCTTCTGGAAATCCGGCGACCTTTGCTACCTCGATGAAGGGGGCTTTCTGCACCTGGTCGACCGCAAGAAGGACATGATCATCACCGGCGGCTTCAACGTCTACGCGGTCGAAGTGGAGGCTGCCCTCAACGCCCATCCCGCCGTGTCCAACTCGGCCGTGGTGGGTGTTCCCCATGAGGAATGGGGCGAAGCGCTGCATGCCGAGGTGGTGCTCAAGGCGGACCAGCAGGTCAGTGCCGATGCCTTGATCGAGTACGCCAAGGGCTGCCTGGGCCGCTTCAAGGTGCCCAAGTCGATTCTGTTCGTCGACGCCCTGCCCGTGAGCGTGGTCGGCAAAGTGCTGCGCCGCCAGGTACGGGAGAAATACTGGCAGGACAAGGCGCGACGCGTGTCCTGAAGCCACACGGTCCGCGGATCGGTGCCGGCGACGGTGCGGGTCCGCAGGCCCGGTTGCCCCCGCCCTCCCCCCCGTTAAGGGAGGACGCCGCCACCCACGACAGCAGGTCTACTAGGCGTTCGATCTTCGCCTGCGAGCCTTGCCATGACCCCTCGATTGCTCAACGAACGTGAACTGAATTTCCAGCTCTACGAACTCCTCGATACCGCGTCGCTACTCGATCGCCCCCGCTACGCCGAGCACGACCGCGCCGTCTTCGACGCCACCTTGCAAACCGCCCGCACCCTCGCTGCCAACTGTTTCGCCCCGCACAACCACAAGGGCGATACCCATGAACCCAGTTTCGATGGCGAGCAGGTCCACCTGATTCCCGAAACCAAGGCGGCCTGGGATGCCTTCGCCGAGGCCGGGTTCCTGGCCGCGCACCACGACGCCGACGACGGCGGGCTGCAATTGCCGGAAGTGGTACTGCGCGCCAGCATGGCCTACTTCAATGCGGCCAATATCGCTTCGGTGGCCTACTGCTTCCTGACCATCGGTGCCGCCAACCTGGTCAAGAGTTTCGCCTGCGACGCCCTGCGCCAGCGCTTTCTGCCCCCCATGCTCGATGGCCGCTTCAGCGGCACCATGGCCCTCACCGAACCCGGGCAGGGCTCGGCCCTCGGCGACCTGCGCACCAGCGCACGCCCCGCTGCAGACGGTAGCTACCGCCTGTTCGGCCAGAAAATGTTCATCTCCGGTGGCGACCACTCGCTGACCGACAACATCGTGCATCTGGTGCTGGCACGGCTTGAAGGTGCCCCGGCTGGGGTGAAGGGTATTTCCCTGTTCCTGGTGCCCAAGTTCCTGGTCAACGCCGACGGCAGCCTGGGGCCGCGCAACGACGTGGCCCTGGCCGGCCTGCTGCACAAGCTGGGCTACCGCAACACGTCCTCCACCGTGCTCAACTTCGGCGAGCGCGAGGGCGCCGTCGGCTATCTGGTCGGCGAGGCCAACAAGGGCCTGGGCTACATGTTCCAGATGATGAACGAAGCGCGCATCGGTGTGGCCCTAGGTGCCTCGGCGCTGGCCTACCAGAGCTTTGTCCAGGCCTTGGACTATGCCCGCGAACGCCCCCAGGGCCGCCTGCCGGGCAGCAAGGACCCGTTGTCCCCCCAGGTGCGTATCGTCGAGCACGCCGACGTGCGTCGCATGCTGCTTCAGCAGAAGGTCTACGCCGAAGGCAGCCTGGCGCTGTGCCTGTACGCCAGCAGCCTGTTCGAGGACAGCCATACAGCGCCGGATGAGACGGCACGGCGCAACGCGGGCGAACTGCTGGACCTGCTGATCCCCATGGTCAAGTCCTACCCGTCGCGCTACGGCGTGATCGCCTCCGACATCGGCATCCAGGTACTCGGGGGTTCCGGCTACATCCGCGAATACCCGCAAGAGCAGAACTATCGCGACAACCGCCTGAACCCTATCCACGAGGGCACGGAAGGTATCCACGGCCTTGACCTGCTCGGCCGCAAGCTGCAACAGCACGCGGGCGCCGGCTACCGGCTGTTCCTCGACCAGGTGCGCAGCACACTGGCCGAAGGCCGGCGCAATGAACGCTGTGCGGCGCTCGCCGATGCCCTCGCCGCCGCGCTCGCCCCACTGCAGGCGGCCAGTGAAAGCCTGCAGGACCAGGTCGCTGCCGACGCAAGCCTCGGCCTCAGCAACGCCACCGCCTACCTCGACCTGTTCGGTCGCGTGCTGGTGGGCTGGCTCTGGCTACGCATGGCGCTGGTCGCCAGCCAGGCGCTGGAGACCGGGGCGCAGGGCAGCGAAGCGGACTTCTACCAGGGCAAACTGCAGGCAGCACGCTACTTCATGGACTGGGAACTGGCGGCGGTTCAGGCGCAGGCCAACTTGCTGATTGCAGGCAACCGCCTCTGTTTCGACATGCAGGACCGCTGGTTCTGATCACAATGCCCCTCGGCACCGCGCCGAGGGGCATACAGGCAGTGCACGGATGACGGCTCAGGAGGCGGGTTGCGCCTCTGGCAGCTTCCAGCGTCCGTCAACAATGCTGGAGTCGGGCAGGTAGTAACGCACCATGTAGTTCCAGCCCTGCATGATCGGCAGGCAGTTGGCGACCTGCGCCGTGCAGCCGCCAAAGCGTATGTCGATGCTGCCGTCCTCGCCCTGCTTCGCCGTCAGGCTGTTGAGGCTGTAGGCCTGCGAGGCGTTGGGTACGAAGTACCCCTGCGCGTTGTAGACACTGACAGACCAGAAAGCCCCCACCGGCACTTTGCCGACCGTCAACCGATAGGGCGTGGCACCGTCGTTACGCACGGGGGTGACGATCTGGTAGAACGCGTCCTTCTCCGGGTTACCGCCCCAGGCGATGGCGCTGCCGACCAGATGGCGCAACGGATCGACCTTTGCCTCCCTGCCAAACATGCCGCGCGAGTCCGGCACACCCTGGCCCAGCACCCGCAAGGCGGCCCGCAGGGCGTCCTGGCTGGGCTTGTCCCAGGCAGGCACCTCGAACTGCCCCGGCCCGGCGGGCTGGCTCGCGCCGATGCCATCCTGCAGGGCCCAGGCCTTGCTGACATCGGTGGGGTTGGCAGGGTCCACCAGCGTGCGCACGCCGATCAGTACGTAGCGCGTTCCGGCCGTTTTGCGGTCGAAGCGGTAAGTACCGGCACCGTACTTCATGCCGAGCACTTCGTGGTTTTCATTGATGGCGGTGAGGGACATGTAACGCCGCTCGGCATCGGGCAGCGTCACGGTCACGGGGCCGGCATCCAGGTCGAAGACAGCGGTGGAATACAGCGTGTCGCGGTTTGCCCGCACCACCGATTGCCGATCCACCGGCATCAGCTCGCGCATATGGCCGAACTTGCCCAGCCCGGCGCGCATGACCGTAGCGCTGAAGTAGCGGTCGGTTTCGGCGCGAATGAAGTTGTCGAGCGTGACTGGCACGGGCCGGGGCGGCGCGACATCGGCCTGCGCGCTCAACGCCGGCGGGAAGTAGTTACCGCTCGAGACCTTGTCCTTGGCGCCGTAGTAGCGCAGCAGCAAGCGGTATTGCACACCGGCAACGGTTGGCAGCCAGTTGCCTTGCGGTGCGTCCTTGGGCTTTTGCGGCCCGAAGTACAGGGTCAGCGAGCCGTCCTTGCCGTATTGCAGCGAAGAATGGCTGTTGAGCACGAAGCGATCGAGCGGGTTGGGCAGCACGCGGAAGGTCTTCGCGTCCGTCGCCGTCACCGACCAGTAGTACTCGACCTGTTTGTCTGGCAGTTGGTCGGCAGTGAAGGTCAGCGTGTAGGTCCGCTCGCCTGACAGCGTTGCACCCTGCGCGTCCACCGCAGCACGGTAGTAGTTCACCTCCGGTCGGGTGTTGCCCCAGATACCGCCGTAGTTGACCAGGGTGCGGGTCAGGTAGTCACTGCCGTAGTTACCCGCCACGGCGGGCCGCACCCAACCGTTCACGAGGGTGCCTGGGCCGATCTTCGGCCCGGCCTTGGCCAGGTCGGCGAATGCCCGTGTGCGAATCACCTGGTCGATGCGGGCACGCTCGGCCGGATCCGCCAGCCGGCTGGCAATGGTGCGGACCTTGGCTTGCACTTCTTCCATGCCAGGGTTCAGATCGGGCTCCTGCAGGGCAACCTCAGCGACTTCGAAGGCTTCCACACCCGGCAACTGCCGTGGATCGAACAGCGGCGTGGCCGGAACGGTCGGCACGCGCGGCGTACCCATTGCCTTCATCGAGAACTGCTGCTGCAGCGCCTCGGCCTCTTTCCAGTCGCTACCCAGCTCCACACGCGAGAGCACGCGCGCGGTGCGAGCCGGCAGGTCGAGGCGCTGCACGCCTGCCGGCAAGGCTACGCTGGCGCCTTTGAGGCACACCGCAAAATCGCCGTTGGGGTGGTTCGGGAAGTTGCGTTCGTTGATGTTGGCCAGCGTCTCGCCCCAGCCATTGAGGAACTGCACGGTGTAGTAGCGCGCCTTGATGGGCGGCACATGGACCAGGGTGCAACTGCCTTCGTCCAGCGCCACCCAGCCCTCGGAATAGACCACATCCAGGTTGGGGTTGGGCCACTCCACGGCGCCGGGCTTGCGGTGCACCAGTTGGTTCCAGCCCATGCCCTGCTGCTGGTCGAGCTGCAACTGACGCAGGACCAGCAGCCGCCCAAGCAGGTAGATGTACCCATCGCTGATGTCCTGATCGGCGATGGACGTGGCCTGGAGCGGTGCCTCGGTGGTGGCTGCACGGGCAGAGGGCACCTGCCAGGCAAAAACGGCGGCAGAGAGTGCAAGGGCACTGCCGGTCAGAGCGAGAAGAGGTAAACGCATCGTTGTTGTTCTCCGTTCGGATTTACCATCCGAAAGGTTATGCCGCCCCGGCGGCTTGCCCCCCCTCCCATTCGGGGGGCATGCGCCGAAGCAAGGTGGCCTAACCGAGCGAGGCCATGTCGATCACGAAGCGGTACTTCACGTCATTGCGCGTCATGCGTTCGAATGCCTGGTTGATGTCCTGGATGCGAATCATCTCGCAGTCCGGCAACACCCCATGCTCCGCGCAGAACGCCAGCAGCGCCTGGGTCTGCTCCAGGCCGCCGATCAATGAGCCGGCAATCGAGCGGTTGTTGCGCGCCAGCAGCGCACCATGGATCGGCTCCAGGGGTTCCAGGGCCCCCACCAGCACCAGCGTGCCGTTGCGCCCCAGGAGCATCAGGTAGGGGTTGACGTTGTGCGTGCGCGGAATGGTGTCGAGGATCAGGTCGAAACCGTTGGCCGCTGCGGCCATCGCCTGCGCATCGTTGGACAGCAGCACCTGGTGGGCACCCAGCGCGCGAGCATCGTCGGCCTTGCCCGGCGAGGTGGTGATCACCGTGACCTGCGCGCCCAGGGCGACCGCCAGCTTGACGGCCATGTGCCCAAGGCCGCCCAGGCCAACCACCGCGACCCGGCTGCCCTGCCCCACCTGATACTGGCGCAAGGGCGACCAGACGGTAATGCCGGCGCACAGCAGCGGCCCGGCGTAGCGCATATCCAATGCCTCGGGCACGCGCAACACGAATTGCTCGCGCACGACGATGTGCTGCGCGTAGCCGCCATGGGTAATGTCGCCTGTCACCCGGTCGCGGCCGTTGTACGTGGGGGTGGTGCCGTGCTGGCAGTGCGGCTCCTGGCCGTCTTCGCAGGCCGCGCAGTGCTGGCAGCTGTCGACCAGGCAACCCACGGCCACACGGTCTCCCACCTTGTAGCGGCTCACGGCACTTCCGACCGCCGACACATGGCCGACGATCTCGTGGCCGGGCACGCAGGGGAACACGGTGCTGCCCCAGTCGTTGTGGGCAAAATGCATATCGGTATGGCAAACGCCGCAATAGGCGATGGTGATGGCCACATCGTCATCGCGCAGGGCGCGGCGCGCGATGCGAAGCGGGGTCAGGTCGGCGCGGGCTTCGGTGGCGCCGTAGCAGAGGCAATCGGTCATGCAGCTCACTCCTTTGGTTCAGATCGATGGGCGCAACCAGGGGGCTGGCGTGGTTTCTGGCGAGGCAATCTGGTTCGAGACCCACTTGCCCATGCGCCGCAGCGGCTCGATGGCGTCCTGGGGCGCCGCAAACTTCATGGCAGCTGCATAGCCCAGCGAAACGATGCGCTGGGCGCCATGGAGCGGCAGCACGTCCTTGAGTTCGTCCTTGATGCTTTC
Source organism: Pseudomonas sp. GM84 (assembly GCF_000282535.1). GTDB lineage: Bacteria > Pseudomonadota > Gammaproteobacteria > Pseudomonadales > Pseudomonadaceae > Aquipseudomonas. The sequence goes on from NZ_AKJC01000074.1 coordinate 36,884, forward strand.
GGGGTACACACCGACGGTCTGGGTGTAGGCATCGACGGCGTCGAGCATGTCGTCGAGGCAGTCGACCGGCACCAGGTTGGCCGTGCGGTCGTCGAGCAGCGTCGAGAACGGTACTGCCTCGGGCAGTTGCGAACAGATGATCGCGCCCTCGCCGGACTGACCGCCGATGACCTTGTACCACTCGTCATCCAAGCGCAGCGCATCGACATGCGCCTTGAGGTTCTGGTCATAGCGCTTGGGTGCGGTGCTGAGGCTGTTGGGCAAGCCCAGCATCGCGTCATACACGTAGCCACCGAACGTGTTCAGCTTCTCCAGGCCCTGTTCGTCAGTACCCGACTGCACATAGACGGTACGGGCGCAGACACAACCTTTCTGGTTGATCGCCCCGATATCCGAGGCCAGGCGCACCGCCGCCTCGCGCATGTTCGCCTCGCTGTCGAAAACGCCCTGGCCGATGATGCTGGCACTGCGCTTGGGGTCCAGGGAGATCAGTTCGAGGCCCGGCTGAATGTACCGGGTGACATGCTTGATGGAGGCAAAACCGCCCCAGGCAACGATCTTCTCCAGGTTCTGCGGCTGGTACAGGCGCTCCTCGAACGCCTGGTCACCGCCTTTCCAGTAGGCGACGCTGAGGTGGCGCGTGAGCGGATGGTCAGGCGCCATGTCGACCATGGTGCGGGCGATGGCCGCCGCAGTGAACGGGTCGTTGGAGGGGGCTTTGATGATGGCGTCGCTGCGCAGCACCATGTTGCGGATGATGGTCCACAACGACAGCGCCACGGCATTGCCGGCGACGATGTGCAAGGTGCGCGCGCCGAAGCAGCGCACTTCCAGCTCGGTGCCATCGAGCAACTGCTGCCTGACCCAGCCCTCGAGGTACTTGATGCCCACCGAGCTTTCAACCATCTCGCTGATCACGTCACGCCGCAGCAGGTTCTGCAGGCCCATGTAGGAGGCCTTGACGATGGTCGGGGTGGTTGGTGCGGTCAGGTAGGAGAGCTCGCAGGCCTCCTGCAGGTAGGGGTTCTTGTCGAGTGTCAGGCGCTCACCGAGGGCAACGGCATAGTCGAGGATATCGTCGAAACTCAGCCGGTACAGGTCGGCCAGTTTCGTCGGGTTGCCCAGTGGCAAGCGGTCGATGTAGCGGTTGGCATCGGGTGTGCGGAACGTCAGGTCGCCGCCCCGGCCACCGACTTCGATCAGGTTGTCGGTGATGACTTCGCCGCGCAGGATCATGGGTGCGATTGGATGGGACATGGCTCAAAGCTCCAGGGTATTGAGGAAGTCCATCGCCTCGCGATGGGATTGTTCGGAGGCAGCGCAGGTGATCTTGTCGTCGCCTCCGTGCTTGTCGCTGTAGCGCTGGATCGGCTCTGCCACATAGCGACTCGGCCGGCCACAGGCGCAGGGCTTGTCCCACTCGACGGTGATTTCGTCGCCCGTGATAAAGCCACCCCAGCGCAGGTCGGCGCCCAGGTCGAAGAACGCTGCCCGCCCTGTCTGGCGGCCTCGGCGAGGCAACGGCTCACCGCTTTGCGGGTCGAGCACGAAGGGAATTGCGGTGTGCGAGAAGTGGTAGTGGCCGTGCTCGCAGAGCGCATGCGAGCCGCTGGGCGTTTCCGACATGGCATAGGTTTCGAAGATCTTTCGCGCACCGGTGAAGCGCAGCACCTCCTCGCGCCAGCCCTCAGGCTGAACCACGCCCTTGGCGCCACCTGTGGTGGCAATGAACGAATCGGGGTGGAACACCCCTTCCAGCCCCCGCTCCAGCCCCGCCTTGGCCATGTTGTGCAACAGGTTCCAGGTGCCGCCGATGTAGACCACCTTGCCCTTGAGGCGGGCGGTCATGTCGGCGAAGAAGTCCGCCAGGTAGCTGGGCATGTCGGCCTGCAACTGGTCGAAGTCTTTTTTCTTGGCCATCAGTTCGGGGCTGATCACCAGGCGGTCCAAGGTGCCTTTGGCATGGGCCGCGCGCACTTTGGCGCCCAGGTGCAGCACATCGCTGGAGAGCGTGGCGGGATAGGCCGGGTGGAAATGGTCCAGGCTTGGCAGCACGGCCTTCATGATCGCCAGGTTGCCGCGCATGTGGCTGAGGTAGCCCTTGCGGTAGTAGGGGTACACCGAATGCATGTCCGGCACGGGTGATTGCGGGCCTTCCATGCGCCAGGCATACAGCCTTCGGACCTGCACCGCCTTTTCGAACTCGCGGTTGCTCAGCGGCAGGAACGACAACGTGCCAGAGGTCCCGGAGGTATGGCTGATGCACAGTTGCGGCACCGCCTCGTCCATGGTTTCGAACCACTCGTCCAGGCCTTGGCAGCCGCTGACATCGGCCGCCTCGATGGCTTGGGCAGTCTCGGCGGTGACCAGCTTGCACAGCCACCGGTTGATCGCCGCGAAGTTGTTCTTCTCCAGCAACGACGGCGGATAGGACTTGAACACCGTGTGTTCGAACAGCAGCGGCACCAGGTCTTCGATCCGCTCGATCTTCTCGACGCCTTCGGCATCGGCGAGTTTCTTGAGTACCGGGATACTGTCACGCATCTGGGCAAAACGCCGTTGGGCAGCGGCGAGCTGCAAGGCGTCGATGTCTTCGCGCGGCAACTGGTTCCAGTGCTGGCAGGAGTGCTCGACCAACGCCACGGGGTCGGTGAGCAGCAGCTCGACCTTGTCTTCGATTGTTCTTGTCATGTGCAGGGAAGCTCCTGGCTCTTACCCGTTTCGCCCATCGCGCGAAACGCCGGTTGTCCGGGGCTGGACAACCTTCTTGGCAAGGCCAGTGTAGGGCTAGAAAGGGCAAAATCATTTCCGCGTTCCACCCCTGCACAACAGATCGTAACTAGCTGATTTAAAAGTCCTTTTTATCAATCAGCGGCCCTTCGCAAGCACGTTACTCCGGGTCTTTGGTGGTCAGCAGCGCATGCAGCATGCGCGCGAGCAAACGCACCGTGTCGCCCTCGAGCAGGTAGTGCGGGCGGTCGATCACCAACGCCCGTGGCAAGGCGGTCACGGCCTGGTAAGCCAGGTAGCCGGCCTTCTCGCGGTCTGCGACCAACACTTCGTCACTGAAGCGCTCCACCAGTGCCGGTATCACCATGGCCGTCCAGAACTGCTCCGGCTTGACGACCTCAAGGCGTACCAACTCGCCATAGAAGGCCGTCTTGATGCTCAGTTGCGAATCAAGTTGCAGCCAGCGGTGCAAGGCCGCCAGCCCTGTCACCAGGACCATCTCGATCCCGTCGTAGAGCGTGGCCGAGGCGGGTAGCGCGCGGATGTTGGCAATCACCTCCAACCGGGCCGCTGCGCGATAGTCGTCGAAGATGGCGGCGACCAGGGCGTCGATAGTGGGGAAGTATTCGTAGATGGAACTGGTCGCCACCCCCGAGCGGTCGCTGAGGTGGTAGATCGTCAACGCCTCCCGCCCCTCCCGCTCGAGGATGTCGCGGCCGGCTTTCTTGAGCGCGTCGACCAATGCGACCGAGCGCGCCTGCCTGGGCTGCTTGCGCGGCCTGGCAGGCAACGCCACGTGCAGGACATTGTCCCGCACGGCGTGGTCGAGCGACGGCTTCGCTACCCTGCCCTCGTGGTGAAGCGGCACCTCGCTGCGATGGCCCATTACACGCGAGCCCTCACGGGGTGACGATATTGAAGTTCGGCACGAAGCTGCCGAGCATGCCGAGCAGTGCCGTGAAGCGGGAGGCATCGCCCTGCAGCTTGATGTCGCCTTGCTTGATCGCCGTGGCGAAGTCGAGTTCACGCAGGTTGATGCGGTCCAGTACCGCCTTGCTCATCTGCACCTGTACGTCTGGCTTGGCATGGCTGCTGTTCTCGCGGTAGGTGAGCACGCCGTTGCGCAGGGTCAGCGCAAAGCGCTGCTGAAGGTCATCGAAGTTCCAGTCCAGGGTCATGTCGTGCCCCTGGGCCTTGTCCGAATCCAGGCGCACGGCCAGCAGGTCGAGGAACATGGCGGGCGTGGCGGCGCGAACCAGATCGGCAACGGCCTTGCCGGACTGCGTTGGCGCACCGTTGCGCAATTCCATCGCGCCGACCAGGTACATGTTGCGCCAGGTGGCCGACTCGCTGCGGTAGCCCAACTGTTCCAGGGCATCGGCCTGGGCATGGCGGGCGGCCTGGTTGTCGGGTTCGGCGAACACCAGGTGATTACCCAGTTGCACGGCCCAACGGTAGTCACCCTGCTGCATCGCCGTTTGCATCAGCTGCAAGACCTTGTCGGCGCCCCCCAGTGCCTGGACGTACTGCTTGCCGGCCTGCTCCGGGGTCAGCGGGTCGAGGTTCGCCGGGTTGCCATCGTAGAAGCCCAGGTAGCGCTGGTAGACGGCGCGCGTGTTGAAGCTCAGGGTGCCGTAGTAGCCGCGGGTATACCACTTCTGGTCAAGGTCGCCGGGCAGGCGCTTGACGGCGTCGGCGATCTCCGCAGGCGTCAGGCCCTGGTTCAGCAGGTGCAGGGTACGGTCGTTGATGAACGCGTACATGTCGCGCTGGTCGGCCAGCAGCGTACTGATGGCGCTCGCCCCCCAGGTGGGCCAGCTGTGCTGGACGAACATCACCTCGGACTTGTCGCCGTAGCGCACCAGGCTGTCGTCGAGAAAACGCGACCAGGCCTTGGCGTCACGCACCTCCGCGCCACGCGGGGTGAGGATGTTGTGCATCATCATCACGGCATTCTCCGCCATGCCCAGTGCCTTGAACTGGGGCAGGTAGAGGTTCATTTCCGAGGGTGCCTCGGTGCCTGGCGTCAGTTGGAACTCGACCTGCACCCCGGCAATGTCGTGGGTCTCAAGCGGCTTGGTGATCAGGTCGGTCGGGGCAATCAGGCTGATGGTGCCGCCCACCGGCACCCCCTTGCCCAAGCCCGCGTCCAGTTGCCCGCGCTCGCCGCGCGGCAGGGTGCTGCCGCCCTGGTAGGTGCCACGGCGAAGCATCGCCGTACCGGCCAGGACGTTCTCGCTGATCGCATGCTCCATGAAACCGTCCGGTGCGTAGATCCGCACCTTGCCGGCCTTCACATCAGCCTCGTCGACCACCCCGCGCACGCCACCGAAGTGGTCGAGGTGGCTGTGGGAGTAGATGACCGCGACCACCGGCTTGCGTGGACGGTGCTGGTAATACAGCGTCAACGCTGCCTTGGCGGTCTCGGTGGCGAACAACGGGTCGATGATGACCAGCCCGTCCTTGCCCTCGATGATCGTCATGTTCGCCAGGTCCAGGCCGCGCACCTGGTAAAGCCCTTCTGCCACCTGGTACAGGCCCGCGTTGGCATTGAGCTGGGCCATTCGCCACAGGCTCGGGTTGACCGAGTCTGGCGCCTGGTCCTGCTTGAGGAAATCGTACTGGTGGGTGTTCCATACCACCGTGCCTTGCGCGTTGAGTACCTCGCCTTCGAAGGCCGCCACCAGGCCGCGGCGAGCAGCGTCGTACTCGCTGCGCTGCGCGAAGGGCAGTTGCTTGAGCACGGCCTGGTTGGCGTTGGCGGTATCAAGGCTGGCGGCCTTGGCCGCGTCAGGGGTTTCAGGCGCCTTGGCCATGGCCTGGGTCGTGACCAGTGAGAGCGCGGCAAGCAGGACAACAACAGAGGTTTGCATCGGAAGTTCCTTCAGTGTCAGAGGCTGCGGGCGATGATCAGCTTCTGGATGTGGCTGGTCCCTTCGTAGATCTTGGTCACGCGAACATCGCGGCAGTAACGCTCCACCGGGAAGTCATTGAGGTAGCCATAACCTCCATGGATCTGCAACGCACCGGAGCACACTTTCTCGGCCATCTCGCTGGCGAACAGCTTGGCCATGGAGGCTTCCTTGGCGCAGGGAACACCGGCCTCGCATAGACGCGCGGCATGGAGCATGAACTGCTGGGCGACTTCCAGCTCGGTGGCCATGTCGGCCAGGTCGAACGCCACGCCTTGCAGGTTGATGATCGGCGCGCCGTAGGCTTCGCGCGCCTTGGCGTAGCCCACCGCTGCTTCCAGTGCGGCGCGGGCGGTGCCGGTGGCGACCGCAGCGATCGCCACCCGCCCCTCGGACAGCGAGCCCATCACGTTGCGATAGCCTGCCCCCGCTTCGCCCAGCAACTGGTCGACCGGTACACGGCATTGCTCCAGCTGAATCTGCGCCACATGCGCCGAGCACTGGCCCATCTTGTGCTCCACCCGGGCCACCACGTATCCGGGGTCCACGGTCGGGTCGACCATCAACAGGCTGCATCCTTTCTTGCCCGCCGCTTTGTCGGTCACCGCCAGGACCAGGCCCAGGCCGGCTTCACTGCCATTGGAAATGAACTGTTTGCTGCCATTGACCACGTAGTGATCGCCCTCACGCCGGGCATGGGTACGAAATGCCGCCGTGTCCGAGCCGGCATGCGGCTCGGAAAGCAGGAAGGCACCGATGCGCTTGCCGCTGGCAAGGTCAGGCAGGTACTTGCGTTTCTGCGCTTCGGTCCCCAGGCGCGCGACGGTCATGCCCACCGAATTGTGCACATGGATCAAGGTGGCGAAGCCTGCGTCGGCGGCCGCGAATGCCTCGATGGCCAGGCAATAGTCGATGAAACTGGCCCCCGCACCGCCGTATTCCTCGGGAATCAACATGCCCAGAAAGCCCAGGGCAGCCACGGACTCCAGCTCGGCACGCGGCCAGGCACCCCTTCGGTCACGATCGGCCGCTGTCGGCGCCACCACTTCAGCGGCAACCTTGCGCGCCGAATCGCGGATCAGGACTTGCTGCTCATTGAGGAACACTGCATGGGTATCGCTCATCACGCTTTCCTTATCTATCAGGTACACACGGGCCGGCCTCATACGCAATGCGCGGTCGGGCTCTTGGGCTCTAGGGAGGTGGAGGGTTGCGCCATCGTCACGGTGGCCGGCACAGGGCTGCCGGCTGCACCGACATCGCGCAGCAAAAAGTGCGACAGCGCCGGGATCAGCACCAGGGCACCGAGCATGTTCCAGAGGAACATGAAGGTCAGCAGGATGCCCATGTCAGCCTGGAACTTGATCGGCGAGAACGCCCAGGTGATCACCCCGGCGGCCAGGGTCACCCCCACCAGCGCCACCACCTTGCCGGTAAAGCGCAAGGCATGGCGGTAGGCATCGCCCAGGGCGTCGCCCGCGCGCTGGCGGGCGAGCTGGATGCTCAGCAGGTACAGCGCATAATCCACGCCGATGCCCACCCCCAGGGCGATCACCGGCAAGGTGGCGACCTTGACCCCGATGCCCAGTACCACCATCAGCGCCTCGCACAGCACCGAGGTGATCACCAGCGGCACCACGGCCACGACCACCGCGCGCCAGCTGCGGAAGGTGATGAAACACAGCACGATGACGGCCGCGTAGACATACAGGAGCATGGTGAAGTTGGCCTTTTTCACCACGATGTTGGTGGCCGCCTCGATCCCGGCGCTGCCGGCGGCCAACAGGAATTGACGGTCCGGGGTACTGTGGGCGCTGGCAAAGTCCTGTGCCGCCTTCACCACCCGCTCCAGGGTTTCGGCCTTGTGGTCGGTCAGGTAGGCGACCACGGGCATCACCGAGCACTCGGTGTTGAACAGCTCCGGATTGCTGGTGCTGGCGGTACGCGCGGCATAGTTCAAGACGTCCTGGTTCGGCGGAATCGACATCCATTTCGGACTGCCTTCGTAGGAGCCTGCCGTGATCTTGCGTACGGCGTCAGCCAGGGACACCGTGGTCTGCACCCCCGGCACCTGCTTCAGGGCCCAGCCCAGGCGATCGGCCTCGACCAGAGTCTGGTACTCCAGGCAACCTTCGGGCTTGGTCTTGACGATGACCGCAAACTGATCGTTGGACAGCGAGTACTGGCGGGTGATGTAGGCGTTGTCCAGGTTGTAGCGCGAATTCGGTCGCAGCTCGGAGGCGCCGGCATCCAGATCACCGATCTTCAGGTGCGTGCTGACGACGAAGCCGACCACCGTGAGCAGCGCCGACCCCACCAGCAGCAGCGTGGCCCAGCGGCGCTCGGTGAACCGCTCCAGCACGCGCCAGACCCCACCGGCCTTGCGTTGCTCGGCGCGCAAGCTGCGTTCGGCTGCGCGGTGGCTGACACCGGTATAGGACAACATCACCGGCAACAGGATCAGGTTGGTGATGACCAGCAGTGCCACGCCAATGGAAGCGGTGACAGCCAGGTCCTGGATCACCGGGATATCGATCAGCATCAGCACGCCAAAACCCACCACGTCGGCCACCAGCGCGGTGACCCCGGCCAGGAACAGACGGCGGAAGGTGTACCGGGCCGCGACCAGACGGTGGGTGCCACGGGCAACGTCCTGCAGGATGCCGTTCATCTTCTGCGCGCCATGGGACACGCCGATGGCGAACACCAGGAAGGGCACCAGGATCGAGTACGGGTCCAGTGCATACCCCAGACGCGCGATCAGGCCCAGTTGCCAGAGCACGGCGATGCAGGAGCACGCGAGCACCAGCACGGTGCTGCGCACGCATCGGGTCCAGGCGTAGATGATCAGCGCGGCAATCGCAGCGGCGACACTGAAGTAAAGGATCATCAGGCTCAGGCCGTCGAGCAGGTCGCCCACGACCTTGGAGAAGCCGACGATGCGGATTTCAAGGTCTGCGCTGCCCTGCGGCCCGGCGTATTGCGCACGCAGGCTTTCCAGGTGCTTGGACAGTGCCCAGTAGTCCAGCGGCTGCCCGGTGCTGCTGTCCTTGTCCAGCAGCGGCACGAAAATCATGCTGGAACGGTAGTCGTTGCCCACCAGGCTGCCGAGCAGCTGAGCACGGCCGATGTTGCGGCGCAGTTGGTCGATGCTGTCCTGGGAGCCGGTGTAGTGGTCGGGCATCACCGGCCCACCGGTGAAGCCCTCTTCGGTCACTTCGTTCCAACGGACCACCGGCATCCACAGCGACTTGACGTTCGCACGGTCCACACCGGGCGTCAGGAACAGTTCATCGTTGATCTGCTTGAGGGCTTGCAGGTAGGCCGGGTCGAAGATGTCCCCCGAGCGGTTCTCCACCACCACGCGCACCGCGTTGCCCAGGCCTTTGAGTTCGTCACGGTTGTCCAGGAAGTTGCGGATGTAAGGCTGGTTGTGCGCAATGGTCTTCTCGAAGGCGGCATTGAGCGTCAGGCGGGTGGCGTCCCAGCCCAGCAGCAGCGTGATCACGCCGCAGAGCAGGACCACCAGCAGCCGGTTGTTGAAGATCAGCCGCTCCAGGAGGCTGCCTGACTTCGGGTCGAACGCGTTCACGTCACTGATGACCCGCAGTTTTTCACTGAGGTTGTTGGCACCCATCACGGCTCTCCCAGGTTCTTGTTCCATTGCAGGTCTTGCACGCGAACGCCGCCCAGGCCGGCCAGGGCTACTGCCCCGCCAGAGGTGGGCGCTACCGCAAAGTTGGGTGCCAGACGATCGACCTTGACTCGGCGAAAGCTCGCCCCACGGTCGGTGGAGCGCAGCACCTGGCCGGCCTGGCTGACCAGAACGAGGCTGCCGTCGTCGGCGACGGTCCCCCCGGTGATACCCGCGTCGATACCGGTGTCGACCTTGCTCCAGCGGGTGCCGCCGTCGAGGCTGCGCCAGACGTTGCCCCGCAGGCCGTATACCAGCACCAGGCCCGCGTCCCCCAACACGCCGAACAGCGTGCCCTCGTAAGGCAGCGCCCGGCGCTCGAAGCGCTGGCTGACGCGGTCCAGTTCCAGCACCAGGCCCTGCTCACCGACCATGAACAACGTGCCCTGCGCAGGACGCAGGCTATAGAGGTGCATGGACCTGGGGTTGTCGACGCGATCGAGCCACGGTACCCAGTGCTTGCCGCCGTCCTCGGTACGCAGGATGAGGTTGAACGCGCCGATGACGAAGCCGTTGCGCTCGTCCTCGAACCAGACATCGAGCAGCGGTTTGTCGGCGCCCTGGGCAGCGAACAATTCAGCGTCCTGCTTCAGCCGCTGGGCCTGGGGCTCGTCAGGATTGGCGGGGTTGCCGTAGTGACGTATCAGCAGCGCGGCGATCTGCCTGCCATCGAGCTGTTTGCTCCAGGTCTGGCCACCATCGCGGCTGTGCAGAACCACCCCCTCATGCCCGACGGCCCAACCCTGGTGGGCACTGGGGAAGGACAACGCGGTGAGGTCCGAGCTGGACGGCACCTGGGCCTGGGACCAGGCCTTGCCGTCGTCGGAATACAGCACGTGGCCGCGCTGGCCGGCAGCGACCAGTCGCGTTCCGGCCCGGGCCAGGGCAGTGAGCGGTGCCTCGAGTGCCAGCGCGCTGGGCATCGCCGGAGTATCCATGGGTGCAATGAAGCCTTCCTGTGCCAACGCCTGCCCCGCCAGTAGCGCGAGCAGCAACGCCAGTTGCGGCCGAACGATTTTTCTGAACACCTTGCTTTCCTCGCATCCGTAGCGCCGTGGCGCACATTGATAGCGGGAACCCCGGCGAACCGGGGTTCCCCTTCACAGACCGGTAACGGCGGTGGTCACCGCTCAGAGCGTGGTCTTGAAGGTGAAATACACGGCACCGCGATCCTCCAGCAGCGCCTGGCTGCCGCTGGGCGTCAGGGCGGCGCCGTTGGCGGAGGTCGAGTAGTCGCCGAAGTAGTCGACGTACTTGAGGTCGAAGCGATAGCGGCTGTAGAGGTCCAGCGCGATGCCGACCGCATAGCTGCCCGCGTCCTTGTTGCCACCGGAGGACACCGCGGAGTTACCCGACAGGCCCTGCGAGTAGCTCAGCGGCATCGACAGGTCGCCACCCGGGAACACCTGGTACCAGACCGGCGTGAAGTTGACGGCCATGCCATAGGCATCGCGGGAGACTTCGTCGATATTGCTTGGGACAGCCTTATAGGCGGATGAGCCCTTGAACAGGTTGAGCGGGTCGGAGTTGACCGACACCCAGCGGCTCCAGGTGAGTTCGGCAGACCAGCTGGCGCTGTCGAACAACGCGGTGGGGCTGACCGTGCCGATGGCGTTCAGCACGCCATGCAGGGTGTCGCCACGGGCACCGAGCACATCGCCATCGTCCGGCAACTCTGCCGCCGTCCTAACGCGCGCAGCAGAGCTGACCAGCGGCATGTTGTGGCGATAGTTGAGGTCTGCACCCACGCTGATGCCGGCGATCTGCTTCGACAGGCTGATGCCGTACATGTCGATGTCATCGGCATAGTTGAGGAAGTACTGCGGGCGTGCATTGGCCAGCAGGATGACCTGCGGCAAGGTGTCGGAGAACTGGCGCACATAGAAGCCCAGGGTGCCATCCAGCCATTCAGGGCTCCAGCGCGCCATGACGCCCCAGTCGCCAGACTCCTTCGGCTCGATATCATCGCCATGGATAGCGCGCAGTGTCGGGCTGAGGATGAAGGATTCGCCGCCCTGCTGGTAGATGTCGGCGAGCCCGAGGTAGGTCCCGGCTTCCGGCAGACGCGAGGGGCGCCATTCGAAGAAGTACTGGGCGGCGAAAGACAGCTCCGGGGTGGCCTGCAACTGCAGGGACAGCTGGTTGCGCGGCAGGTACAGCTCCTTGGCCTCGATCCCTGGCAGGGCCAGGGCCTTGCCCTGGTCCAGCGGTGCCTGGCCGTAGGCGATACCGTGGATGGCGCCGGCGCCCAGCAGGGACTCGCCCCAGTTCACCGTGTGCCGGCCCAGGCGCGCCTTGAGGGGCATGTTGCCAAGGTCGTATTCGCCAAAGACGAAAGCGTCCATCCATTCACCGGATGGCCCCTGGTAATAGCGATCGGCGTAGCGACTCAGGCCCAGCGCCGGGGTACCGGAGGATGACAAATGGTTGGACGTGGCGACGCTGTCGTTGTCCAGGCCGCCGGCATACGCCGCGTCATACCACAATGCGGCGCTGGCACGGGCACCGTACTTGCCTTTGTAGATGATGTCGGACTCGGTGAGGATGTCGACACGGTTGTTGACCAGGCGGTGCTTGTCGAAGTTGCGGTCGCCATCGTCGTTGTTCGGGTTGGCGATGATCGCCGCATCCTGGCCTTCGGTGCGCATGCCGAGGTTGTAGCGCAAGGTGTTGTCCCAGCGCAGCTGGATGTCGCTGTTGCCGGTGTCGATCTCGACGGCATTGGCGCCGCCGCAGGCGATCGCGCACAAGCTGAAGGCTGTGGCGCGCAGTGCAAGGGTGTTGGCTGGACGACAGTGACTCAATTTATTCTTGTTATTCATCTGGGTGTCTCTCCACCTCGGTTGAACCAGAACCAGGTGCCGACCTCCACCTGGTTCGCAGCACCTCAATCAGTGATCAAGTGGCCAAAGGGTGCCAGCAGCCCCGTGTGTTCTCCCCCCCCTTCTTGAAGGGGGAGCCCCCCCCTACCCCTTGGCGGGATATCGGCCGCCGATCAACGCATGCCGCACTGGATGTCCAGGGTCAGGGCATTGAGATAAGGGTTTTCCACCACGTGACGGACCAGCGCGGCGAACTCCTGCGGCTGCCCCATGCGCCGGGGAAACAGCAGGCTGTTGACGATGCTCTCGGACACTTTGGCCGGCATGCCGGCCGACATGCCCGACTCGAACAGCCCCGGTGCCAGGCTGAGCACCCGGATGCCGTGCTCGGCCAGATCGCGTGCGATGGGCAGCGTCATGCCGATCACCCCGGCCTTGCTGGCGCTGTAGGCGGCCTGTCCCATCTGCCCTTCCCGCGCGGCGCCAGAGGCGGTGTTGACGATGACGCCCCGCTCCCCGGTTTCTTCAGGTTCGTTGGCGGTCATCGCCAGGGCGGCGTGACGGATCACGTTGAAGGTACCGGTGAGGTTGACCGCCAACACGCGGTGCCACAGGTCGGAGGGGAACAACTGTCCTTTGGAGAGGGTTTTGCTCGGCCCGAGGATTCCCGCGCAATTGACCGCCACGTGGAGAGCACCGAAGCGCTCCATCACCTGGTCGATGCCGGCTTTCACGCTGGCCTCATTGGCGACATCGACGGCGATGCCGAGGATCTCGCCGCCCAGGGCCGCATCGAGGCGCGCCTGGTCAAGGTCCAGTCCCACGACCCGCGCCCCTGCGTCGCTCAGTGCTCGGCATGTGGCAAGCCCAAGCCCCGACGCCGCGCCGGTAACGACGACGACTTTGTCATTCAGATTCATGAGGGTTCCCCGCTTAGCGTCCATTGAAAATGTTCGGGGATCTTAGGAAACAAGCCCGGTCGCCCGTCCCTCCCTTTGCGGGGGGAGGCGAGCGGCAGCGGATGGACGCGGCTC
>NZ_AKJC01000075.1 GCF_000282535.1 Pseudomonas sp. GM84
CGGCCTGGGCGGCACCTGCCGCCAGCCATAGCAATCCCAGGATAATTCCACGCATGTCGGTCGCCTCCCCGCCGTGCCCCCGATGTGGGGGAAATGCCCCGGAAAAACCGGGCTTTTCTGTTACGACGCAAGCACTGTGCCGGTTGCCATGGCGCATGGCGCAAGGCCCCGAGGCAGACGTGCACGACAGTTGCATGCGCCAGCAAAACCCTGAAAAAGCATGTCCCCATGCAGGAGGGCTTCACCATGCAGCGCAAACCCAATCGCCAACGTGGCTTCACCCTGCTCGAACTGCTGGTGGTGCTGGTGGTGCTCGGCCTGTTGGCCGGCATCGTCGCGCCCAAGTACTTCAGTCAGCTCGGGCGCTCGGAGGCCAAGGTGGCCCGGGCGCAGATCGAAGGTTTGGGCAAGGCCCTGGACCTGTATCGCCTGGAGGTAGGCCATTACCCCAACAGTGAGCAAGGGCTCCAGGCGCTGACCGCCGCCCCCAGCGGCGAATCGCGCTGGTCGGGCCCTTACCTGCAGAAAGCCGTGCCGCAGGACCCCTGGGGCCGCCCCTACATCTACCGCCAACCCGGTGAGAACGGCGGGGAATACGACCTGCTGTCGATGGGCAAGGATGGCCAGCCGGGCGGGGATGGGGAAAACGCCGAAATCACCAGCTGGCAGTAAGGAGCACGACCATGCGCTACAGCCTCAAGGCCCTGGGCAGACAGGGCGTGGTGCAACTGCAGGTCGACGCCGATGACGCCGACCAGGCCCGCCGCCAGGCCGAAGACCAGGGCCTGCGGGTGGTCAGCGTGCGCGGCCGGGGGAGCGTCATGCCTGGCCTGCCCTGGCGCCGCGAAGCAGCCTTCGACCTGGTGCTGTTCAGCCAGGAGCTGACCACGCTGCTGCACGCCGGCCTGCCCTTGATCGATGCACTGGAGAGCCTGGCCGAAAAAGCCCCGAGCGGGGGGGCGCGCAAGGTCCTGGAGGCGTTGGTGCGCCAACTCTACGAGGGGCGTTCGTTGTCCCAGGCACTGGCCCTGCAACCACGGGTGTTCCCGCCTTTGTACGTGGCCCTGGTGCAATCCAGCGAACGTACCGGCGCCCTGGGCGATGCCCTGCACCGCTACATCGGCTATCGCCAGCGCCTGGACCTGGTTCGGCAAAAGCTGGTGGGCGCCTCGGTCTACCCGCTGTTGCTGCTGTTGGTAGGGGGTGGCGTGGTGCTGTTTCTGCTCGGCTATGTGGTGCCGCGCTTCAGCCTGGTGTTCGAGGGCATGGGCAGCGAGCTGCCCTGGTTGTCGCGGGTGCTGATGCAGATCGGCCTGTTCCTGCACGCCCAGCAGCTGCCCCTGGCGCTGGCTACCGTGGCCGTGATCGGCACGCTGGTGGCGCTGCGGCGCAACCCGCTGGTGCGGCGCTGGGGTTCACGCCAGTTGCGGCGCCTGCCGGCCTTGCATTCGCGGCTGCTGATGTACGAGCTGGCGCGCTTCTATCGATCCCTGGGCATTCTGCTGCAAGGTGGCATCCCCATCCTGACGGCCATGGCCATGGCCCGCGGGCTGCTGGGCAGTGCCGCAGCGCAGGGCCTGGAACAGGCCACCGGGCGAGTGGGCGAAGGCCTGCCGTTGTCGGATGCGCTGGAAGTCGGGCAGCTGGTAACGCCTGTGTCGCTGCGCTTGCTGCGGGCTGGGGAGCAATCGGGCAACCTCGGGGAAATGCTCGAACGCTGCGCGGATTTTCATGACCAGGAGATCGGCCGCTGGGTCGAATGGTTCGTGAAGCTGTTCGAGCCATTGCTGATGACCTTCATCGGCCTGCTGATCGGCCTGATCGTGATCTTGATGTACATGCCAATCTTCGAGCTGGCCTCAAGTATCCACTAGTGCGGCCCGTTCACTTCAGTAATCGAACCGGTCCACCGCCCGCCGACGTTCGTTGTCATCGCGCCGGTCATAACTGGCGGTGGTCTGGATATTGGCGTGATGCGCAAGCTTCTGGGCAATCGACAAGTCGTGCTCTTCGATCACCCGGGTGATGAACGCCCGACGAAAATCATGGGGCATGATCTTCACCCCCACCTGCGCGCCGCGCTGGCGGGCAATGTAGTAGATGGCATGCTTGGTGATGCGCGCCCGGGTAATGTGGTTGCCACGGCGGATACGGTTGAACAGGAACGGGTCATCTGCCGCGCCTTCGGGCAACGCCTGACGTCGCAGGTCGAGCCACGCCTGCAGCTTTTCGAATGCCCAGGCCGGCGCGTACTTGATCAGCTGCCGATTGCCCTTGCCCAACACCTGCAGGCTGCGCGCCTCGAAATCGACCTGGTCGAGGTCGATGTCCACCGACTCCGACTTGCGCATGCCGGTGCCGTACAGCAGCGCAATGATGGCGGCATCGCGCACACCCTGGGGGCGTGGGTCGGCAGCGCACAGTTCCATCAACTCGCGAATCAGGCTACGCCGCAGGTTGCGCCCAGGTGGCAGGCGGCTGCCGGTAGCCGGCTTCACCTCGCGAATGCGCAGCAGCTGCTCATGGTCGATCAGGCCCTGGCGCCAGGCTTCATTCATGACCCCGCGCACGGCGTTGACGTACAGCGACGAGCTGTTGGGCGCATAGCCATCGGCACGCAGCGCCGCCACGAGGCCGATCACATGGCCAGGCTCGAGCCGGTGCCACGGCACCTCGGCCAGGTTGCAATCGACGAAGCCAAGGCGGTCTGCAGCGTCCTGCAGGATGTAGCGCATCGTCTGCTGGCTGGACGGGGCGAGCCGGGCCAGGTACTGCAGCAGGGGATTTTGCGAAAGGTCGGACAAAACGTGAATCCTGTAGCGATGCCTGGCGCGAAGTCACCGGCGCCAGGCGTGAAGCGGCCATGCCATTCCCTTGAATATCAGGGGCTTCGGCATGGACATGAGCGGAAATGTTATCCCATAGGCTATCGTGGTAGCCATGACTCCCTGTCGCCGAGGCTCCATGGCACTGCACCGCCTGACCCGCACCCACCCCCGCCTGAGCCTCGCGGCACTGGTCGGTATCATCAGCGCCTGGCTCATCCCTGCCGACGACTTCGTGCAGCGCATCCTTGCCGGCTGGAACCTCGGCGTCTGGCTCTACCTGCTGCTGGTGCTGTGGCTGACCTGGCGGGCCAGCCCGGAAAAAGTCCGCAACGTCGCCCGCGTGGAGGACGAAAACGCCGGCCTGGTGCTGTTCACCGTCTGTATCGCCGCGATTGCCAGCCTCGCCGCCGTGACCCTGCAACTGGTGTCCAGCCGTGGCCTGCAGGGCGGCGACCTGGCCATGCACTACCTGTACACCGGCTTGACCGTAGCGGGCTCGTGGCTGTTGATCGGTTGTATTTTCAGCCTGCACTATGCCCGGCTGTTCTACACCGGTGACCGCCACGAACCCCTACTGCGCTTCGCCGATGGCGAACGCAACCCGGATTACTGGGACTTCCACTACTTCTCTTTCACCCTCAATGTCGCCGTGCAAACCTCGGACGTCGGTGTGGGCGATCGCGGCATGCGCCGGGTGGTGCTGGCCCATTCACTGGTAGGTTTCGTGTTCAACACGGCGATTCTGGGTTTCACCATCAATATCGCCGCCGGCCTGCTCGGCAAGTAGGCGCAGGGCACAGGCGCGGATGCGCCCGCAGACCGCCTGCAATTGCTCGGCGTCGAGCACCAACCCCATACGCACATGGCCGGCCGCGCTGGGCCCGAAGGCGTCCCCGGGCAACAGTGAAACCCCCTCCTCCATCAGCAGCCGCTGGGCGAATGCCTGAGCGCTGAGCCCGGTGGCACGGATGTCGAGCATCACGAACATCCCGCCCGCCGGTCGATGGGCACGCACGCCAGGGCAGTCGGCAAGGGCTGCGCAAACCCGGTCGCGCCGCTGCCGATAGGCCTCGCGCATGCCGCGCACCGCCGGCAGATCCTGCTTCAGGGCAACACAGGTCGCCTGCATGACGAACTCTGGCAAGCCGAACAGCATGGCCATGGCCAGATTGGCCAGGTGCGCGACCAGCGCCTCAGGTGCGACCACCCAGCCGACCCGCCAGCCGCTCATGGCATGGGATTTGGACACGCTGTCGATGATCACGCAGCGCTCGGCCATGCCCGGCAGGCTGCCCGGGTCAACCGCGGCGCCCTCGTAAAGCAGGCCGCTGTAGACCTGGTCGCACACCAGCCACAGGTCATGCTCACGGCACAGGTGCGCCAGCTGCGCCATGTCCTGCGGCGAAATCGCGGCGCCGGTGGGGTTATGCGGGGTGTTGAGCAGCAGGCCGCGGGTGCGTGGGGTGATGGCCCGCGCCACCGCCAGCGGGTCAAGGCGAAACCCGTGCTCCGGGCTGACCGATACCGGCACCGGCCTAGCGGCGCAGGCACCGAGCACGCCGTGGTAGGTGACATACATGGGCTCCGCGACGATCACTTCGTCGCCCGCCTCGAACAGGCATTGGCAAACGGCATAAAGCGCACATTGCGCGCCAGCCAGCACCATGACCTGATCAGGGCTGACCTGCGGGCCGCTACGCCGTGCGATGGCCTGGCGCAGCGCCAGGCTGCCGCGCACATCGCTGTAATGGGTTTCGCCCCGGCGCAAGCTGTTGACTGCCGCGTCTACGATGGCCACCGGCGTGTCGAAATCGGGGTCGCCCACCGACAGCAGAAAGATCTCCCGCCCCTCACGGCGCAGGGCTTGGGCTTGATAATGGATATCCCACGCCGCGGCGGCGTCGCCGGCGATGCGTTGGGTGAGCGTGGAAAAGCGCATGACTGTCTCCCTGTCTGCCCAGCTCGCACCGCTTGTCCGAAAACGCTGTGCGCCGAATCTCGATAAAAATAGCAGAACTGGCCTGTAGTTCTTGCGCCTCGGCACGCGCAAAACGTTTGCCTGGCCATTTGCCGCCAAACGGCGAACATGAACCCTGTGTGACAGGGATCATGCAATGACAATTTCGTCATGTTTTCTCAGGAGTATCCGGCGTACCAGGTGCTATGGTTAGGTTCCCGGCGGCCACGGGCGTGGCCAACTGCTCACCGCTTCCAGGTACGGACAAGGAGGCTGGCATGAACAAGATGACGTTCCCCAACGCCTGCCAGGTGATGCGCTGGCATTTCCACCCGCTGGGTTTCGAAGCCAGCATGGATGCGCCCCGCAGCATGATCGCCCGCCTGTTCGACAGGGCCACGGGTGAAACCTTGCTGGCCATCGCCGGTATCCCGTGCAGCGCGATCATGGCGGCTGCGGATGTCGAACGTATCATCGAGGCCGTGGAAGCCGAGATGGAGGCGTTCGTACCAGCGCAGGTACTGCGCGACGCCGGCTAGCACAGCGCCGGGCTGCTCTCGCGTAACACCTGCAAGTTATTCATGAACTGCTCGGCCGGCACCGGCTGCCCGAGCAGATAGCCTTGCAGCGAATCGCAGCCCAAGCGGGTCAGGAAGTCCTGTTGCCCGTCGGTCTCCACACCCTCTGCGACGATCCGCAGCCCCAACGCCTGCCCCAGTGCGACGATCGCCGAAACGATCGCAGCATCGTCGCTGTCCTGTTCCAGGTCGCGGACGAATCCGCGGTCGATCTTCAGCTCGTTGGCCGGTAGACGCTTGAGATACATCAGGCTCGAGTAACCTGTGCCAAAGTCATCGATCGACAAGTCCACGCCCATGTCGGACAAGCGCTGCAGCACGGTCAGGCTGGCATCGGCATCGTGCATGGCCGTGGTTTCGGTGATTTCCAGGGTCAGGTGGTTGGCCGGCAGGCCGTTTTCGCGCAGGGCACGGGCGACGCTGTCGACCAGGCCGGCATGGCAGAACTGCAGGGCCGACAGGTTGACCGCCATGCGCCAGTCGCCATGGCCTTGCTCCAGCCATTGGCGCATCTGCCGACAGGCTTCATCGAGCACCCACTCGCCGATGGGGATGATCAGCCCGGTCTTTTCCGCCAGGCCAATGAAACGGTCCGGCAGCAGCAGGCCGTGCTGCGGATGCTCCCAGCGCAGCAAGGCTTCGGCGCCGATGGGCTGGCAGGCCTGGGCGTCGAACTTTGGCTGGTAATGCAGGCGGAACTGACGCTGCTCCAGGGCCATGCGCAAGTCCTGCAGCAGCTGCAACTGCTGGCGTGCGTTGCTGTTCATCGACACGTCGAAGAAGCTGTAGCCATTCTTGCCGGCGCTCTTGGCGTGGTACATGGCGGCGTCGGCGTTGCGCAGCAGTTCGAGCTGGTCCTCGCCGTTGCCGGGGTACAGCACGATACCCAGGCTGGCCGTGAGCTGCAGGTCATGTTCGGCCACCCGGTACGGCCGCGAGACCAGGTTGACCTGCTTGACCGCCACGTCCATGGCGTCATCCGGTTCCTGCAGTTCCACCAGCAGCACGAATTCGTCTCCGCCAATGCGCGCCAGGGTGTCCTGACTGTGCAGGTGCCCGCGCAAGCGTGCGGCGACGGCCTTGAGCAACAGGTCGCCGACATGGTGGCCGAAGGCATCGTTGACCGGCTTGAACCCATCCAGGTCGATGAACATCAGGGCAAAACAGCCCCCCTGCTCCGCGACCTTGCCGATGGCCTGCTCGATTCGGTCCGACAGCAGCGTGCGGTTGGGCAGGCCGGTCAGGGTGTCGTGCAGGGCCAGTTGGGTCAGTTCCTGGTTGGCCAGCGTCAACGACCGGGCCAGCTCTGCGGTGCGGGCCTCCAGCCGGGCGTCCAGCACCGAGGTGAGCAAGGCCACCGCGAGTACCGCCAGGGTGGTGATCAGCACCAGATAGACCAGGCCGTCCCCTTGCAGGCCACCGACCAGGGCCCCGCAGAAGCTGCCTGCCGGGAAGTTCGCCGCAGCCATGCCCGTGTAGTGCATGCCGACAATGGCAAGGCCCATCAGCATGGCCGCCAGGCCTCGGATCTGGCGCACGTAAGGGGTGTGCTGGCGCAGGCGGAAGGCGATCCACAAGGCTGCTGCCGAGGCGCCCACGGCGATGGCCAGCGAGGCACCGAACAGCGTCGGGTCGTAGTCGATGCCCGGCAGCATGCGCATTGCCGCCATGCCGGTGTAATGCATGCAGCTGATGCCCGCGCCCATGAACAACGCGCCAAAGCCCAGTTGCAGGAACGGCAGGCTCGGTTGGCTCACCAGCCACAAGGCAAAGCCCGACGACAACACCGCGATCAACAGCGACAGCGCGGTCAGGCCAATGTCATACCCCAGGTCGATGGGCAGGCTGAAGGCGAGCATGCCGATGAAGTGCATCGACCAGACGCCGATGCCCATGGCCAAGGCGCCACCTCCCATCCATAGATAGACCGCCCTTCCCTTGGCGGTGGCGATGCGACCGGTCAGGTCCAGGGCGGTATAGGACGCCAGGATGGCCACGCACAGCGAGATCAACACCAGCGAAAAGGAGTAGCTACCGGTAAGCATTGGGAGTTCCAGCGGAGGGACAGGGGGGCCCAGAAAAGCTGACGATTGTACTCAAGCTTTGGCGAAACGCACGGGGTTTTTGCGAATGGGAATGGGTCTGATAGACCGATGGAATGCTGTGTCAGTACCGGCCCATTCGCGGGACAAGCCCGCTCCCACAGAGTCCCGCCATTACCTGATGAATGGGTAGCCTGTGGGAGCGGGCTTGTCCCGCGAATGGCCGTTGAAGCCAATCATTCCTGCTCGGCGTATGCCTGCTCGGTATCCCAGCCGCCGCCCAGCGCGGCGATCAACTGCACGCTGGCCACCAGCCGCCCCTGGAGCAAATCCAGCACGCTACGCTCGTTGCTCAATGCCGTGGTCTGCACGTTCACTACATCCAGATAACCGATCAACCCGGCGCGGTACTGGTTCTCGGTCAGGCGCAACGACTCGCGCGCAGCATCCAGCGCTTCCTGGCGCACCACGGCCTCGTCGGCATACACCTTCAGCTGCACCAGGAAGTTCTCCACTTCCTTGAAGCCATCGAGCACGGTCTGCCGGTACTGCGCCACGGTCTGGTCATACACCGCGACAGTGCGGTCCACCTCGGCGCTGCGCTTGCCGGCATCGAACAGGGTCAAGGCCAGTTGCGGCCCCACCGACCAGTAACGGTTGGGCAGCTCGATCCAGTTGCTGAAGCTGCTGCTGGAGTAACCGCCGCTCATGCTCAGGCTCAAGTCCGGAAAATAGGCGGCACGGGCCACGCCGATGTTGGCGTTGGCCGCCATGACATTGCGCTCGGCCGAGGCAATGTCAGGCCGGCGCTCAAGCAGCTGCGACGGCAGGCTGACGGGAATCTGCGGCAATGCCGGGATGTCCTTGCTGTCGGCCAGGGCGAAATTCGCCGGCGCCCGGCCCAGCAGCACGGCGATGGCGTTCTCGAACTGGGCGCGCTGCCAGATCAGGTCGATCAGGTCGGCCTGGGTGCTCTTGAGCTGGGTGCGCGCCTGCGCCACGGCATCCGGGCCGGCTACACCGGCGCGGTACTGGTTTTCGTTCATGCGCAGCGAGCGCTCGTAAGCCGCCACGGTGGCTTCCAGCAAGCGCTTCTGTTCGTCGATCACACGCAACTGCAGGTAGTTCTGCACCAGCTCCGACTGCTGGCTGAGGCGGATCGCCGCGAGGTCGGCGAAGCTGGCTTCGGCGCTGGCCTCGTCGGCGTTCAGGGTCTCGCGCAGCTTGCCCCACAGGTCGATTTCCCAGCTCACGCCGAGTTGCGCATTGTAGGTATTTCGAATGCCGCTGCTGTTGTTCGACAGGCTCGAACTGGAGCTGCCGGTGCCTTGCGCCGACCGGGTCTTGCCGGCGCTCATGTCCAGGCTTGGGAACAGCGAGGCACGGCTGCTGCGCACCAGGGCTTGGGCCTGACGGTACTGGGCTTCGGACTGGGCGACGGTCTGGTTGCTGCGGTTGAGCTCATCCACCAGCGCATTGAGCCTGGCATCACCGTAAAGCTCCCACCAGGCGCCACGGGCGATGGCATCGGCCGGGCTGGCCTGGGTCCAGCCTTCGGCCTGCTTGAACTGCGCGGGCGTGCTCAACTCGGGGCGATGATAGTCCGGGCTCAAGGTACAGGCGCTGAGCAGCGCCACGCACAGGCCGGCGCCGACCAGGCGCGAACCTCGCCCCCGGGTCAGCAGCTGCAAGGCACGGTGGAGTGGAGTCTGGGCAAAAGTCATAGCGGAGTTTCCAGGGCGGCGTCGGTGCGCACGCCGCGCCAACGGTTGAATCGATGGCGCAGGCGGTCGAGGTACAGGTACACCACCGGCGTCGTATAAAGGGTCAGGACCTGGCTGAAGACCAGCCCGCCAATGATCGTCAGGCCCAGCGGCTGGCGCATCTCCGCGCCCTCGGCGCGGCTCAGAAGCAGTGGCAAGGCGCCGAGGATCGCCGCCAGGGTGGTCATCAGGATCGGCCGCAGGCGCAACAGGCAGGCCCGGCGAATCGACTCCTCCGGTGTCATGCCCTGGTTGCGCTCGAACTGCAGCGCTAGGTCGATCATCAGGATGGCGTTCTTCTTCACCACGCCGATCAGCAGGAACAGGCCCAGCAACGAGATCAGACTGAACTCGCCGCCAGTGGCGTAAAGCGCCAGCAAGGCACCGACTCCGGCCGAGGGCAAGGTCGAGAGAATGGTCAGCGGGTGAATGTAGCTTTCGTAGAGAATACCCAGCACCAGATACACCAGCACCAGCGCGCCGAGGATCATCAACGGCTGCCCTTCCTGGGTCTTGGCGAAGGCATTGGCGGTCCCCCCAAGCTTGGCGATCACTTCCTCGGGCAGGCCCACCTTGGCCACCGCCCGCTCCACTGCAGCCATGGCCTGGTCGGTGCTGTAGCCCTCGGCAACGTCGAAGGCGATGTCTTCCGAGGCGAACTGGCCCTCGTGGCTGACCCGGTCGTTGGCCAGGCTGTTCTCGTAGTGGGCGATGGTCGACAGCGGCACCCGTACACCGTCGCTGGTGATGACCTGCACTTGCTCCAGGGTGCTCGGGTCCCAGGCGAACTTGGGGTTGATCTCCAGCACCACCTGGTACTGGTTGAGGCTGTCGTAGATGGTCGAGATCTGCCGCTGGCTGTAAGCGTTGTTCAGTACCGTGGTGACCATCGCCATGTCGATGCCCAGACGCTTGGCCTGATCGCGGTCGACCACCAGCGTCACCTGCTGGGTGCCGGCCCCGTCGTGGGCATCGATGGCGGTCAGCTCAGGCAACGCGCGCATCGCCGCGACCACTTTCGGGAACCACTCGCGCAGCGCCGCCAGGTCACCACTCTGCAGGGTGTAGAGGTACTGCGAGGAGGTCTGGTCACGCCCCCCGCCACCGAGCTGCAGGTCCTGGTCGGCCATCAGGAACAGCCGCCCACCCGGCACCTTGGGCAGTTCCTTGCGCAACCGTTCGATGACCTTCTGCGCGTTGAGCTTGCGCTCGCTGATCGGCTTCAGGCGCACCAGGACAAAGGCATTGTTGGTCCCGCTGTTGCCGCCGATGAATCCGGCCACGCTCTGCACCGCAGGGTCGGCGAGCAAGGCGCGACGGTAGATCTCCATCTTCGGCTGCATCACGCTGAACGACAGGCCGTCGTCGCCGCGGATGAAGCCTATCAACTGGCCGGTGTCCTGTTGCGGCATGAGGGTTTTCGGCACCACCACGTACAAGGCGATGTTCAGGGCGATGGTCGCCAGCAGGCTCACCAGGGTCAGCCGCTTGTGCCGCAAGGCCCAGCCCAGGCTGATGTCGTAGGCGCCGACCATGCGCTGGTGCAGCGCGTCGCTCCAGCGCTGCAAGCGGGTCGGCTCGGCGCGGTGCGGCTTGAGCCAGCGGGCGCAGAGCATGGGTGTGAGGGTCAACGACACGATCAGGGAGACGATGATCGCCGCCGCCAGGGTGATCGAGAACTCCTGGAACAGGTTGCGCACGATGCCGCCCATGAACAGGATCGAGACGAACACCGCCACCAGCGAGACGTTCATCGACAGCAAGGTGAAGCCCACTTCCTTGGCGCCGAGAAACGCCGCGCGCATGGGCGGCTCACCGTCCTCGATATGCCGGGAGATGTTCTCCAGCACCACGATGGCGTCGTCCACCACAAGGCCAGTGGCGAGAATCAGCGCCATCAGCGACAGGTTGTTGAGCGAGAAGCCGCACAGGTACATCACCGCGAACGTGCCCACCAGCGATACCGGCACCGCAAGGCTTGGGATCAACGAGGCGCGCAGGCTGCCCAGGAACAGGTAGACCACCAGAATCACCAGCACCACGGCGATCAGCAAGGTGTGCTCGGCCTCTGCGAGGGTGGCCTTGATCACCGGCGAGCGGTCCATGGCCACGTTCAGCTGGACATTGGCCGGCAGCAGCGACTGTAGGGCCGGCAACTGGGCCTTGATCTGCTCGACCGTCTCGATGATGTTGGCGCCGTTCTGGCGGTTGACCACCAGCAATACCGCGCTCTGGTCGTTGAAAAAGCCGCTGTTGTAGCGGTTCTCGACGCTGTCGGTGATGGTCGCCACGTCGGACAGGCGCAGGATCGCGCCATTCTGCTGGCGAATCACGATCGGCTCGTAGTCCTTGGCGGTTTCCAGCTGATCGTTGGCACGCACCTGCCAGTTGCGCTCGGCGTCTTCGACGAAGCCCATGGGCCGACGCTGGTTGGCGTTGGCCACGGCCGTGCGCACTTCGTCCAGCGACAGGCTGTACTGGTTGAGCAGCTGCGGCTCCACCGCGATACGCACCGCCGGCAACGAACTGCCACCGATCTGCACCTCCCCTACCCCGATGACCTGGGCCAGGCTTTGCGCCAGGATGGTATCGGCCAGGTCGTACAGCTGGCCCTTCTGCAGCACGTCCGAGGTCAGCGACAACACCATGATCGGCGCCTGGGACGGGTTGTACTTCTTGTAGGTCGGCATGCTGCGCATGCCGCTGGGCAGCAGGTTGCGGGTGGCATTGATGGCCGCCTGCACCTCGCGCGCCGCACCGTCGATGTCACGCCCCTGCTCGAAACCGATGATCACCCGGGTCGAGCCCTGGTTGGAGCTGCTGGTCAAGGTGCTGACGCCCGCGATGGTGCCCAGCTTGCGTTCCAGCGGCGTGGCCACCGTGGCCGCCATCACCTCGGGGCTGGCCCCGGGCAGGTTGGCCTGCACCACGATCACCGGGAAGTCCATCTGCGGCAGCGGTGCCACCGGCAACAGGCCGAAGCTGACGCCACCGAGCAGCATGATCGCCAGGCTCAGCAGCATGGTCGCCACCGGCCGGCGAATGAAGGGTCCGGACAGGTTCATGCCTGGGCCTGCTGGACGTCGGCGGCCGGGCGCCAGCGGCGTGCCAGGCGGTCGAAGTACAGGTAGATGACCGGCGTAGTGAACAAGGTCAGCACCTGGCTCACCAACAGCCCGCCGACCATCACCAGGCCCAGCGGTTGACGCAATTCGGCGCCGGAGCCGGTGGCCAGCATCAGTGGCACGGCACCGAACAATGCCGCCAGCGTGGTCATCAGGATCGGCCGGAAGCGCAGCAGCGCGGCCTGGTAGATAGCATCATGGGGGCTCATGCCCTGGTTGCGCTCGGCTTCGAGGGCAAAGTCGATCATCATGATCGCGTTCTTCTTGACGATACCGATCAGCAGGATGATGCCGATGATCGCGATCATGCCCAGGTCATTGCCACTGAGGATCAGCGCCAGCAAGGCACCGACCGCCGCCGACGGCAGGGTCGAGAGGATGGTCACCGGGTGGATGTAGCTTTCGTACAGCACGCCAAGCACGATGTACATGGTTACCACGGCCGCGAGAATCAGCAGCAAGGTGCTCGACAGCGACGCCTGGAAGGCTTCAGCGGCGCCCTGGAAGCGGGTCTGCACGCCGACCGGCATGCCGATCTCCTGCTGCACCTGCTCGATCACCTTGACCGCTTCGCCCAGGGACGCGCCGTGGGCCAGGTTGAACGACATCATCACCGCCGGGAACTGGCCGATGTGCGAAATCGCCAGCTGTGCCTGGCGCTGTTCGATGCGCGCCAGCGCCGACAGCCGCACCTGGCCGCCATCGCTGGCCTTGACGTGGATCGACTCCAGTGCCTGGGGCCCGAGGGTCGCTGCGTCACGCGCCTGCAGCACCACGCGGTACTGGCTGGCCTGGGTGTAGATGGTCGAGATCTGCCGTTGGCCGAACGCGTCGTACAGGGCGTTGGTAATCTGCGCCACGTTGATGCCCAGGCGGCTAGCCATGTCCCGGTCGATCACCAGGTACACCTGCAGGCCCTTGTCCTGCAGGTCGCTGGCCACGTCCTGCAGCTCCGGGCGCTGCTGGAGCGCCTCCACCAGCTTGCCGCTCCACTGCGCAAGCAGGTCGGCGTCGGGCGAGGACAGGCTGAACTGGTACTGGGTACGGCTGACCCGGTCTTCGATGCTCAGGTCCTGCACCGGCTGCATGAACAGGCGGATACCGACCAGCTTGTCGAGTTGCGGTTGCAGGCGGCTGATGACCTCGCCTGCCGTCACGTCACGTTCGCCATGGGGCTTGAGGTTGATCAGCAGGCGGCCACTGTTGAGCGTGGCGTTGTCGCCGTCCACGCCGATGTAGGACGACAGGCTCTGCACCGCCGGGTCTTGCAGGATCACCTTGCTCAGGGCCTGCTGGCGTTCGCTCATGGCGGCGAACGAGGTCGACTGCGGCGCTTCGGAAATGCCCTGGATCACCCCGGTGTCCTGGACCGGGAAGAAGCCCTTGGGCACCGCCAGGTAAAGCACCACGGTCAGTGCCAGGCTGGCCACGGCCACCAGCAGGGTCAGCGGCTGGTGCCTGAGCACCCACTGCAGACCCCGGCCGTAGTGCGCGATCAGCCAGTCGATCCAGGCACCGCTGGCGCGGTAGAAACGGCCCTGCTCCTCGAGCTTGGGTTCGCGCTTGAGCAAGCGTGCGCACATCATCGGGGTCAGGGTCAGCGACACCACCAGGGAAATCAGGATGGCCACCGCCAGGGTGATGGCGAATTCGCGGAACAGCCGGCCGACCACATCGGCCATGAACAACAGCGGGATCAGTACCGCGATCAGCGAGAAGGTCAGCGAGATCAGGGTGAAGCCGATCTGGCGGGCGCCTTTGAGGGCCGCCTGCAGTGGCGTCTCGCCTTCTTCGATATGACGGGAAATGTTCTCCAGCATGACGATGGCATCGTCGACCACGAAACCGGTGGCGATGGTCAGGGCCATCAGCGTCAGGTTGTTGATCGAGAACCCGGCCAGGTACATCACGCCGAAGGTGCCGATCAGCGACAGCGGCACGGCGATCGACGGGATCAGGGTGGCGCTGAAGCGGCGCAGGAAGACGAAGGTGACCATGACCACCAGGACGATGGCGATCAGCAGTTCGTGCTGCACGTCCTTGACCGCGGCACGGATGGTCTGGGTACGGTCGGTCAGTACCGAGACGTCGAGGCCGGCCGGCAGGTTGTCGGTGATCGACGGCAACAGCTCCTTGATGCTGTCGACCACCTCGATGACGTTGGCACCCGGCTGGCGCTGGATGTTAACCAGGACCGCCTGGTTCTGGTTGGCCCACGCGGCCAGACGCTCGTTCTCGGCGCCATCGACGATTTCGGCGACGTCCTTCAGGCGCAGCGGCGCGCCGTTGTTGTACGTCAGGATCAGGTTGGCGTACTCCTCGGGGGAGCGCAGCTGGTCATTGGCGTCGAGCATCGACACCCGGGTCGGGCCATCGAAGTTGCCCTTGGGCTGGTTGACGTTGGAGGCGCCGATCAGGGTGCGCACGTCATCCAGGTTGAGGCCGTTGGCGGCCAGCGCATCGACGTTGACCTTGACCCGCACCGCCTGGCGTTGGCCGCCGGCGATGCTGACCATGCCCACGCCACTGATCTGCGCGAGCTTCTGCGCCACGCGGGTGTCGACCAGGTCGTTGAGCTTGGGCAAGGGCATGGTCTTGCTGGAGATCGCCAGGGTCAGCACCGGCGTATCGGCCGGGTTGACCTTGTTGTACACCGGCGGTGCCGGCAAGTCGCTGGGCAACAGGTTGCTGGCCGCATTGATCGCGGCCTGGACCTGTTGCTCGGCAACGTCCATGTTCATGTCCAGGTTGAAGCGCAGGGTCAGCACCGAGGCGCCGCCGGAGCTGGTCGAGGCCATCTGGGTCAGGCCGGGCATCTGGCCGAACTGGCGCTCCAGCGGTGCGGTCACCGCGCTGGTCATCACCTGGGGGCTGGCGCCGGGGTAAAGGGTCAAGACCCGGATGGTCGGGTAGTCCACCTGGGGCAGCGCCGAGACCGGCAGCAACTTGTAGGCGATCAGGCCGGCCAGGACGATGGCCAGCATGCTCAGGGTGGTGGCGACCGGCCGCAGGATGAACAGGCGCGAGAGGTTCATGCGCCCGCCTTGCCTGCTGCTTTACCAGGCTGTGCTTCGCCCGTCTGCGCCGAGCCCTTGGCGTCCTGGCCCTGCAAGTGCTGGCCGGGGGTGGTGGGCACTTGCGAGCTGTCTTCGACGACTTCCACCTTGGTCCCTTCGCGCAGGCGGTCGGTGCCTTCCAGCACCAGGCGCTCACCGGGCTTGAGGCCCTCGAGGATCACGCTGTTCTGACCGTCGGTGGCCCCTACCTTGAGCTTGCGCACATTGACGGTGTTCTCGGCGTTGACCACATAGGCGAAGGTGCCGTCGTTACCGAACTGGATCGCCGCCGCCGGGGCCATGACCACCTGCTTGAGGGTGTCGGCCAGCAGGCGCACGTTGACGAACTGGTTGGGGAACAGGGCCAGGTCCTTGTTTTCGAAGCGACCCTTGAACTTCAGGGTGCCGGTGGTGGTGTCGATCTGGTTGTCGATGCTGCCCAGCACACCGCGGGACTGCAGCTTGCTGTCGCTGCGGTCCCACGCCTCGACCGGCAGGCTGGCGCCACTGCGGTAGCGCTCGAGCACGGTGGTCAGTTCGGTTTCCGGCAAGGTGAAGGCCACGCTGATCGGCTCGGTCTGGGTGATCACCACCAGGGCGGTGGTGTCGTTGGCGGCCACCAGGTTGCCCAGGTCGAGCTGGCGCAGGCCTACGCGGCCACTGATTGGCGAGCGGATCTGGGTGAAATCGAGGTTCAACCGGGCATCGCTGACCTGGGCCTGGTTGGTCTTGACCAGCCCCTGGAACTGCGCCACCTGGGCTTCGGCGGTATCGAGGGTCTGTTTGGCGATGCTGTCCTCGGCATACAGGCCTTTATAGCGCGCCAGGTCGACCTGGGCGTTCTTCAGCTGCGCCTGGTTCTGCGCCAGGGTGCCTTCGGCCTGTTGCAAGGCGATGCGGTAGGAGCGTGGGTCGATTTCGGCCAACAGGTCACCGGTCTTGACCTGCTGCCCTTCCTTGAAGTGGATCTTCACCAGTTCGCCGGCGACCCGGCTGCGCACATTGACCGTGTTGGTCGCGGTGACCGTGCCCAGGGCCTTGTAGTAGAGCGGGAAGTCGCCCTGGCGTACCGGCTCGACGCGCACCGGCACCGGGTCGGTGGAGCCACCGAACCCTGGGCGTCCGCCCATGCCCATGCCTTTGCCCGGGCGCCCCCCTACCGCCTCTTTATGGGCAGGCGTTGCGGGCCACAGCCACCAGGCCAGCAGGGCCACCAGCAGCAGGATCAGCAGGCCGACGAGCCAGCGACGGGGGGATCGGGAGACAGGAACTTGCATGGGTTGAACGAACCTTGTTCGAAATGACGACTTTAGGAGGGTGAACGATAAGCACTGGCATCGTTTTAGCAAAGGGCCTTTACCAGAGGTTTACCTTTGCCTGACGTTGCCAAAACGCTGAACTTTAAATGAAAACGGCCCGGAACGTGTTCCGGGCCGTTACAGGGTGTTGCTTGGATGGGCGGGTGCCTGGAGCGTTGCGCTATCAAGGCCGGCCCTTTCGCGGGACAAGTCGGCACAGACAAACCACCTCTGCCCAGCCCCTGCGCAATCCTTACTTCAGTACAGCCAGCGCCGCGTCGTAGTTCGGCTCGTCGGCGATTTCGCCAACCAGTTCGCTGTGCAGCACTTTATCGTTCTCGTCCAGCACCACCACGGCGCGGGCAGCCAGGCCGGCCAGCGGGCCGTCGGCGATGGCCACGCCGTAGTTCTCGAGGAACTCGGCGCCGCGCAGGGTCGACAGGTTCTTCACGTTTTCCAGGCCTTCGGCGCCGCAGAAACGGGCCTGGGCGAACGGCAGGTCGGCGGAGATGCACAGCACCACGGTGTTGGCCACGTCATTGGCCTGGGCGTTGAACTTGCGTACCGAAGTGGCGCAGGTCGGGGTGTCGACGCTTGGGAAGATGTTCAGCACCTTGCGCTTGCCGGCGAAGTCCTTCAGCGACTTGTCGGCCAGGCCTTCACCTACCAGCGAGAAGGCAGGCGCCTGGGCACCGGCCTGCGGCAGGTTGCCTTTGACTTGAACCGGGTTGCCTTTGAGAGTCACTTGAGCCATGAACGAAATCCTTATGCGGGGTTTGAAAAAGACCCTGAGTTAAGCATGAAGGCGGCCGGGTGCCTATGGGGAACGATAAAATTGTTCTATTACCAGACAATTATTGTGGACAAAAAAATGTCCGGATGGCGACAAGCCAACCGGACATTCTTTACAGCAGCGGTTGTATCAGGCCAGCAGGCCGTACACCACCGAGGTCAGCGCGACCAGACCGATCACCGTTACGAACACGTTCGACATCGCGCCGCTGTACTTGCGCATCGAAGGCACGCGACGGATGGCGTACATCGGCATCAGGAACAGCAGTACCGCGATGATCGGGCCGCCGAGCGATTCGATCATGCCGAGGATGCTCGGGTTGAGCGTGGCGACGATCCAGCACACCACCAGCATCAGCGCCGCGACCACACGGTCCAGGGTCTTGGCACCCGGGCGTGCGCCGGTCTTGGCGATGATGCCCTTGAGGCCTTCGCTGGCGCCGATGTAGTGGCCCAGGAACGACTTGGCGATGGCGATGAAGGCAATCAGCGGCGCGGCAAAGGCAATGGTCGGGTTGCTGAAGTGGTTGGCCAGGTAGGACAGGATCGACAGGTTCTGCGCCTTGGCCTCGGCCAGCTGGGCGCTGTCGAGGGTCAGCACGCAGCTGAACACGAAGAACAGCACCATGGCGACCATCAGCAGGTGCGCACGGGCCAGGATCTGCCCGCTGCGCTCGTCGGCGTGCTCGCCGTAGCGGCGTTTCTGGTCAACCGCAAAGGCCGAGATGATCGGCGAGTGATTGAACGAGAACACCATCACCGGAATCGCCAGCCACACGGTGTGCAGGAAGGCCGAACCCGACGGCAGCTGGCTGGCGCTGTCGAGAATGCCACCGGTCCAGTGCGGCACCAGGTACAGGCCCAGCAGCGCCAGGGCGACGATGAACGGGTAGACCAGCAGGCTCATGACCTTGACCGTGGCCTGTTCGCCGCAGCGCACGATGGCCAGCAGGCCGAGGATCAGCACGAACGACAGCAGCGCCCGCGGTGGCGGCGTCATGTGCAGCTGATGCTCCATGAAGCTGCTGACCGTGTTGGTCAGGGCCACGCTGTAGATCAGCAGGATCGGGAAGATGGCGAAGAAGTACAGCACGGTGATCAGTGCACCGGCCTTGATGCCGAAATGCTCTTCGACCACTTCGGTGATATCGCCGCCACTGCGCCCGGAGAGCACGAAGCGGGTCAGGCCACGGTGGGCGAAGTACGTCATGGGGAAGGCCAGCGCGGCCAGGATCAGCAGCGGCCAGAAACCGCCGAGGCCGGCGTTGATCGGCAGGAACAGCGTGCCGGCGCCGATGGCGGTGCCAAACAGCCCCAGCATCCAGGTGGTGTCGTGACGCGCCCAGCTGCCAAGGGTGGCGGGGGTCGATTCTGCAAAGCGTTGTTCAACGCTAGAGGCCTGCTCATTCATTCCGGGTGAAGCTCCACTCGCAAGACTGCAACAGGCTGAGAATGGCGAAATAGACCACTCGCCCTACTCAACCGAATAAAGAAGGGCGCGATTGTGCGCTGATGGTTGCACTTTGGAAAGCCCCACCCGAGGGACGGTTGCACTTGTCATGACAACTGGAGGAAGAAAGGGGCCGCGTCGCGGCCCCTTTTGTCACATCACTTCTGAACGGCGGCGAATGCCTCGGCAACCCGTTGCAGGTTGGCCGGGCGCAACCCGGACATGCACACCCGGCCGCTGTCGATCAGGTACACGCCGAACTCGTCACGCAGGCGGCGCACTTGCTCGACACTGAAACCGGTGTAGCTGAACATGCCGCGCTGGCGCAGGAAGAACTGGAAGTCCTGGCCCGGCAGCAGCACGGCCAGGGCATCGACCAGCGCCTGGCGCATGTCGAGGATACGCTTGCGCATCACTTCCACTTCTTCCGCCCACTGGGCGTTCAGGCCCGCATCGCCGAGCACGCCGGCCACCAGCTGGGCACCGAAGTTGGGCGGGCTGGAGTAGTTGCGGCGCACGGTCGCCTTGAGCTGGCCGAGCACGCTCTGGGTGGTGGCTGCGTCGTCGCAGACCACCGACAGGCCCCCTACCCGCTCGCCGTACAGCGAGAAGATTTTCGAGAACGAGTTGCTGACCAGGCACGGTACGCCGGCACGGGCCATTTCGCGGATGGCGAAGGCATCTTCCGCCAGGCCTACGCCGAAGCCCTGGTAGGCGATGTCGAGGAACGGGATCAGCTCGCGCGCCTTGACCACTTCCACCACTTGTTGCCACTGCTGCGGCTCGAGGTCGGCGCCGGTGGGGTTATGGCAGCACGGGTGCAGCAGCACGACGCTGTTGGCCGGCAGGGTCTGCAGGGTGGCCAGCATGCCGTCGAAGTCGACGCCACGGGTGGTCTGGTCGAAGTACGGGTAGGTGTGCACCTTGAACCCGGCACCTTCGAAGATGGCGCGGTGGTTGTCCCAGGTCGGATTGCTGACCCAGACTTCCGACTGCGGGAAGTAACGCTTGAGGAAGTCGGCACCGACTTTCAGCGCGCCGGAACCGCCGACGGTCTGCACGGTGGCCACACGCTGGCCGGTCACTGCAGGGTGATCGGCGCCGAACAGCAGTGCCTGGATCGCCTGGCGGTAGCTGGCCAGGCCTTCCATCGGCAGGTACAGCGAAGCTTCATGGGCCTGGCCTGCGATGCGTTTTTCCACCGCATCCACCGCCGCCAGTTGCGGCACCACGCCGGCCTCATCGTAGTACAGGCCGATACTCAGGTTGACCTTGTCGGCGCGCGGGTCGGCCTTGAAGGTTTCCATCAGCGAGAGGATCGGGTCGCCGGCATAGGCATCGACATGTTTGAACACAGCGTGCAGCTCCTTGGATCAGGACAGTTCGGAATGACTGCCCTGAGGATACCCGCAGTCGCGGGGAAGGAACATCACCTAATGTGCAAGGTTGTCTATGCAAGATTGCATGGCTGGGCTGCCGGGTTGGATCGACTGGCCTCATCGCCGGCAAGCCGGCTCCCACACCAAGCCCGGCCAGACGCGATCGACGTGGGAGCCGGCTTGCCGGCGATGAGGCCCGTTCAGCCAGCCAATGCCTCAAGCTCCTGCAGCTCCCGCTCAGTCACCGCCACCCCTTCCCGCTCGGCAACTTCCCTTTCCCGATAACGCCGCTCACCCGGCATCCGCGTCAACCCCACCGCCTGCATCTGCTCGACCAGCGCCCGGCTGCGCAGGGCAAACCGCTCGCCTTCAGCCTTGCTCGGATCAATGACGATGATCAACTGCCCGGTCCAGGGCGTCTTCGCCCCCGGATGCCCCGACCAGTCGAATTCCCAGGAGAAATGCCCACCGGTCAGCGCCGCCGCCAGCAACTCGACCATCATCGACAAGGCCGACCCCTTGTGCCCGCCGAACGGCAACAAGGCGCCACCCTCGAGAATGGCCTTCGGATCGGTGGTCGGCTGCCCTTGGGCGTCCACCCCCATGCCCTCGGGCAACGTCTGGCCGGCACGCGCGGCGATCTGCACGTCGCCATGGGCCATGGCACTGGTGGCCATGTCGAAGACGATCGGGTCATGCCCCGCGCACGGTGCGGCGAACGCGATCGGGTTGGTGCCGAACAACGGCTTGCGCGCCCCGTGCGGCACGACGCAGGTCATGCTGTTGACCACGCTCAAGGCCACCAGGCCCTCATCGGCGAACGGCTCGACATCCGGCCACAGCGCAGCGAAATGGTGCGAGTTGTGGATCGCCAGCACGGCGATACCGGCATTGCGCGCCTTCTCTACCAGCAGGCCGCGCGCCGCGGCCAAGGCCGGCTGGGCAAAGCCACCCCCGGCATCGACCCGCACGAACGCCGGCGCCACGTCGGTGACCTGCGGCGTGGCCTGGCCATTGACCCACCCGCTGGCCAGCGTCGAGACATAACCTGGAATACGGAACACGCCATGGCTGTGGGCACCGTCGCGCTGGGCGCTGGTGCAGTTATGGGCAAGCACGCCGGCCACGTTCTGGCTGCAGCCGTGACGTTGGAGAATCGCTTGCAGCAGCCCCTGCAATTGGCTGAACGGCACGCGCACGACAGGGCTGTTGGAAGGTGCAGACATCTGAAGCTCCTTTCTTGGAATTGGAATGGCAACAGCGTTGGCAACGACAAAAACTTTCCTGCAAGTGACAGCTATCTGTCAAATATTGACTTGATGACAGAAAACATCCATTTTCTGTTTCACGCCTCACCGGAGCAGCAGCATGAACCAATCGCTCAAGCAACGCCTGGAAAGCAGCCTGCAAGGGGCCGCCGCGTCGGGCCGCAAGATTGCCAGCTACATGCTCGCCAACCTCCACGAACTGCCGTTCCAGACCTCGGCCAGCATCGCCGCCAAGCTTGGTGTCAGCGAATCCAGTGTCGGGCGTTTCTGCCGTGCCCTCGGTTATGCCCATCTCAAGGCCCTCAAGCAAGACCTGCAGAGCGACCTGGGTGATGGCCCGTGGCTGGTCGGTGACCGCCTGCAAGAATACCGCCAGCAGCACGACGACACGGCCAGCGCTGGCAGCCTGGAGCTGGAAATTGCCGCGCTGGTGCGGGTGCATGAATACAGCCGCAGCGAGCCCTGGCATCGCGCCGCCCAGCGCCTGGCCGAACGGCCACGGGTATTCATTGCCGGTTTTCAGACCGAGCGCGGTGTCGCCCAGTGCATGGCGCACCTGCTGCATTACCTGCGCGACGGCGTGCAGGTGGTCGATGGCAGCGCCGGGCATTTTGGCGAAGTGCTGCTGGGGCGTCCGGAAAACAGTGCCCTGGTGGTGTTCGAGGCGCGCCGCTATTCCCGCCACGCCCTGTTGCTGTGCCAGAAGGCACGCCAGGCGGGCATCCCGGTCACCCTGGTGACCGACACCTTCTGTGACTGGGCCGATGCCAACGCCGACGAGGTGTTCCGCATCCCCACCGAGTTCAATCTGTTCTGGGAATCCACCTCGGCGATGCTGTCGTGGGTGCACCTGATGGTCAACGAGGTCTGCAGGAAACTCGGGCCTGATGTTGAAAAACGCTTGGAAGCGACTGCCGCTCTACATAACGAGTTCGTCGGCTACACGGCGGGCAAACAACAATAGCAAGAGTGCAAGAGGTGCAAGATGAACAAGACCATGGCTATGGTGGGTGCGTGTGCCCTGCTGCTGGCGGGTGCAGCCAGTGCCGAAACCCTGCGCTTCGCCACCGAGGGCGCCTACCCGCCCTTCAACTATGTCGATGCCGATAACCAGCTGCACGGCTTCGACATCGACATCACCCACGCCCTGTGCGCGCAGATGAAAGTCGAGTGCACCCTGGTCGCCCAGGACTGGGAAGGCATCATCCCGGCGCTGATGGCGCGCAAATACGATGCCGTGGTCGCCTCGATGATCGACACCGAGGAGCGGCGCAAGAAAATCGCCTTCACCGACCACTACTACCGCACACCGCTGACCGTCGCCGTGGCCAAGGACAGCAAGATCAGCGACGCCCAGACCACCTTCAACGGCTTCACCGTGGGTGCCCAGTCGTCTTCGACCCAGGCGATCTACGCCGAGGACGTCTACGCCAAGGCCGGCGCCGACGTGAAGCTGTACCCGACCATGGACGAAGCCAACGCCGACCTCGCCGCCGGCCGCCTGGACGGAGTGATCGCCGACAAGTTCCCGCTGCACGAGTGGATGAGCAAGAACGGCCAGGACTGCTGCAAGGTCCTCGGTGACGTGGCCGGGACCAAGGCCGATGCCGCCATTGCCGTGCGCAAGGACGACGAGGCGCTGCGCCAGCGGCTCAATACCGCACTGGCCGAGATCGTCGCCAACGGCACCTACCAGAAGATCGCCAGCAAGTACTTCGCCTTCGACATCTATAACTGACTATCGGCCCCTATCGCCGGCAAGCCGGCCCCCACAGGTACCCCACAAATTCAGGTTCGGTGCGTTACCTGTGGGAGCCGGCTTGCCGGCGATAGGGCCAGACCCGTCAACACAAGGGGTATGTCATGCTCGACCAATTGTCCTTGCTGTCCTTCGCCAGTGGTGGCTGGGGCCAGGCGCTGCTGGCCGGTGCCCTGGTCACCGTGTCGCTGGCCCTCGCCTGCCTGCCCATCGGCCTGCCACTGGGCCTGGCCGTGGCCCTGGCCGCCCGTTCGCGCAAACGCCTGCCGCGCGCCTGGGCCACCACTTTCTCAACCGTGTTCCGCGGCCTGCCCGAACTGCTGACCCTGCTGATCATCTACTACGGCTGCCAGATCGCCGCGCAGAAGCTGCTGGCCGCCATGGGCTATGAAGGCGAGTTCCTGATCAACACCTTCCTCGCCGCGATGATCGCCTTCAGCCTGGTGTTCGCGGCGTTTTCCAGCGAAATCTGGCTGGCTGCCTTCAAGACCCTGCCCAAAGGCCAGCTGGAAGCCTGCTCGGCGCTGGGCCTGAGCAAGCGCACGGCGTTCTTCAAGGTGGTGCTGCCCCAGCTGACGCGCATCGCCCTGCCGGGCCTTTCCAACAACTGGCTGTCGCTGCTCAAGGACACCTCGCTGGTGTCGACCATCTCGCTGGTCGACCTGATGCGCCAGACCAACCTTGCGGTCAGCGTGACCAAGGAACCGATGTTCTTCTATGGCGTCGCCTGCGTGGGCTACCTGCTGTTCTCGGCGCTGTCGGGGCGGGTGTTCGCCTACATCGAACGGCGCAGCAACCGCCACCTGCAAGGAGCACGCGCATGAGTGCCGAACAACTGCTGAGCCTGGTCCTCGACCCTGACCTGCTGGAGCGCTATGGGCCGCGCTTCGTCGATGGCTTGCTGGTGACCGCCAAGCTGGTGGCGATTTCCTTCAGCCTGGGGGCCGTGCTCGGCCTGCTGCTGGCCCTGGCACGCCTGTCGCGCAACCTGCTGCTGCAACGCCTGGCGGCGGGCTACATCTACTTCTTCCGCGGCTCGCCGCTGCTGGCCCAGCTGTTTCTGCTGTACTACGGCCTTGGTTCGCTCAAGGGCTTCTGGCAGGACGTCGGCCTCTGGTGGTTCTTCCGCGAAGCCTGGTTCTGCACCTTGCTAGCCTTCACCCTGAACACCGCCGCCTACCAGGCCGAGATCTTCCGCGGCAGCCTGATGGCCGTGGCCCCGGGGCAGTACGAAGCCGCGCGGGCATTGAACCTGAAACGCTCGACCACCTTCTTCAAGGTGATCCTGCCGCAATCGTTGCTGGTAGCCATCGGCCCGCTGGGCAACGAGCTGATCCTGATGATCAAGGCCAGCGCCATCGCCTCGCTGGTGACGATCTACGACCTGATGGGCGTGACCAAGCTGGCCTTCTCGCGCAGCTTCGACTTCCAGATCTACCTGTGGGCCGCCGTGCTCTACCTGGTGGTCGTGGAGCTGGTGCGGCGCCTGCTCAAACACCTGGAAGCCCGCCTGGGCCGCCACCTGAACTGACCGAAGGATACCTCCATGCACTGCCAAACCCTTGTCCTCGGCGCCGGCATCGTTGGCGTCAGTACCGCGCTGCACCTGCAGGCTCGCGGGCGACAGGTGATCCTGATCGACCGCGACGAACCCGGCAGCGGCACCAGCCATGGCAATGCCGGGCTGATCGAGCGCTCCAGCGTGATCCCGTACGCCTTCCCCCGCCAATTCGGCGCCCTGCTGCGCTACGGCCTGAACCGCCAGCCGGATGTGCGCTACAGCCTGCTGCACTTGCCCAAGGCTGCGCCCTGGCTGCTGCGCTACTGGCAGCAGTCGGCGCCTAGGCGCCTGGCCAGTGCAGCCGCCGACATGCTGCCGCTGGTGCAGCGCTGCGTCGAAGAGCACGACGCCTTCATCGACGCGGCTGGCCTGCAAGGGCTGGTGCAGGCCAAGGGCTGGATCGAGGTGTACCGCGACCCCGCACTGTTCGAACGGGCTAAGGCCGAGCTCAAGGGCTTGGCCCGCTACGGCCTGCAGTACGAAGTCCTTGAACGTGGCCAACTGCAGGGGCGCGAGCATCAGCTCGACAGCGCCGTGGTCGGCGGCATTCACTGGCTAGACCCGAAAACCGTGAACAACCCTGGCGCCCTCACCCGTGGCTACGCCGGGCTGTTCGTCCAGCGTGGCGGGCAGTTCCTTCACGGTGACGCGCGCTCCCTGCGCCAGGTCGGCGGCCAGTGGCAGGTCGAAAGCCAGCGCGGGCCGATCACCGCCGACGAGGTGGTGGCCTGCCTGGGCCCGCAATCGGCCGACCTTTACCAGCACCTGGGCTACCAGATCCCGCTGGGCATCAAGCGCGGCTATCACATGCACTACGCCACCCAGGGCGA
Source organism: Pseudomonas sp. GM84 (assembly GCF_000282535.1). Lineage (GTDB taxonomy): Bacteria > Pseudomonadota > Gammaproteobacteria > Pseudomonadales > Pseudomonadaceae > Aquipseudomonas. Next base: position 25,687 of record NZ_AKJC01000075.1, read on the forward strand.
CGCGCAGCTGCAGCACGCGATCTGCGACACCCAGGGCGGCTACGTGCTGGCGCCCATGGCCCGCGGCGTGCGCCTGACCACCGGTATCGAGTTCGCCGCCAGCAATGCGCCGGGCAACGAAATCCAGCTCGAGCGCTGCGAAGCCCTGGCCCGCAAGCTGTTCCCGGCCCTGGGCGAGCGCCTGGACGACAAGCCTTGGCTGGGCCGCCGCCCGTGCCTGCCGGACATGCGCCCGGTGATCGGCCCGGCGCCGCGACACAAGGGCCTGTGGTTCAACTTCGGCCACGCCCACCACGGCCTGACCCTGGGCCCTGTCAGCGGCCGCTTGCTGGCCGAGCTGCTCACCGGCGAGCGCCCTTTCACCGACCCTGCGCCTTACAGCGCGGCACGTTTCGACTGAAACCCTGCGGGAGAACAACAACATGACCGCCCCTCTGAGCGTTGCCAGCCTTGCCCCCGAACCCGACCCACGCCCGGTATTGATCCGCATCGAGGGCCTGAACAAGCACTACGGCGCCTTCCATGTACTGCGCGACATCGACCTGCAGGTGCGCGAAGGCGAGCGCATCGTCCTGTGTGGCCCGTCCGGCTCGGGCAAGTCCACCCTGATTCGCTGCATCAACCGCCTGGAAGTGGCCCAGAAGGGCAGCATCCAGGTGGCAGGCACCGACCTTGCCGCCACCACGCGCCAGGCCGCCCAGGTGCGCAGCGAAATCGGCATGGTGTTCCAGCATTTCAACCTGTTCCCGCACATGAGCGTGCTCGACAACTGCCTGCTGGCACCCACCAGCGTGCGCGGCCTGTCGCGCAAGGATGCCGAGGAACGGGCACGGATGTACCTGAGCAAGGTCGGTATCGAAAGCCAGGCGCACAAATACCCCAGCCAGCTCTCCGGTGGCCAGCAACAGCGAGTGGCGATCGCCCGGGCGCTGTGCATGAAGCCGCGGATCATGCTGTTCGACGAACCGACGTCGGCGCTTGATCCGGAGATGGTCGCCGAGGTGCTGGATGTGCTGGTGCAACTCGCCGGCACCGGGATGACCATGCTTTGCGTCACCCACGAGATGGGCTTTGCCCGGCAGGTGGCGGAGCGGGTGCTGTTCCTGGAGGGTGGGCAGATCATCGAGGACAGCCCGCCGGAGGTGTTCTTCAGCCAGCCGCGCACGGCGCGGGCCAAGGGATTCCTGGCGCAGATTCTTCATTGATTTCACTGGCCCTATCGCCGGCAAGCCGGCTCCCACAGGTCCAGCACAAGCCATGTGGGAGCCGGCTTGCCGGCGATGGGGGCGCAAGGCCCCCTTTATTGCACGGCTGCAATGATCCAACTGCGTCGTTAAATATTATTGACCTCACCCCCTGCCAAACCCTTGCCGCCTGAGGCTCGCAAGGGTTTTACCCCCTGAAATTCGGCGCAAAACCCCTTCCCACGGCCCCTTCAGCCGTTTGACATATCGAACGGCTCTGGCAAGCTATCAACAAGCCCCGACCGGAATCGTCGCCTCTGACGAGCCGGCAGTGCTCGGGACTTCAGGTGACACACCAGGCCCCGCGCCGTGCACCTGCACAACAACGGCAGGTCGAACCTGTCATAAGGTGACATATGTCCAACAGCAACATTGGCAACAAGAAACCCTCCCTGCGCAAACCCGTCGTCCTGATGACCATGGGCAGCCAAGAGCGCAAAGGCCATGACTACCAGGTCATGACCCACAAATACATCACCCCGCTGGTCGAGTTCTCCGATTGCGTCCCGGTGCTGGTGCCCACCTGCTGTGGCATCGAAGACCTCGAGACCTATCTGGACATGGCCGACGGCGTGTACCTGACCGGTGCCGGCAGCAACATCGAGCCGAGCCTGTACGGCCAGGAAAACCAGACCCCAGGCAAAGGCCAGGACGTCAACCGCGACCTCTTCGATATCCCGCTGGTGAAGGCGGCGATCAAGCGCGGCCTGCCGATCTTCGGCATCTGCCGTGGCATGCAGGAAATCAACGTGGCCCTGGGTGGTGATATCTACCAGAAGGTCTACGCAGAACCTGGCTTCAACGACCACCGGGAAAACCCGGAAGACCCGGTCGAGGTGCAGTACGCCCAGGTGCATGGCGTGAAGATCAAGCCAGGCAGCTGGCTGCGTGACACCCTCGGCACCGACGAGATTCGCGTCAACTCGCTGCATGGCCAGGGCCTGCGCAACCTCGGCGCCGGCATCGAGCCGATTGCCCTTGCCGAAGACGGCCTGGTCGAAGCGATTCATGCGCCAAGCATTTCGCCCTTCCTGTTCGCCGTGCAGTGGCATCCGGAGTGGCAAGCGGCCAAGAACCCTGATTCGATCAAGATCTTCCAGGCCTTCGGCGACGCCTGCCGCGCCCAAGTGCGCAAGTCCCAGGTCAAGCGCCAACAGGCCGCCTGACACTCAGCTTCGTTAGCTTTGATCGCGGGGCGGCGCAAGGTCGCCCCCGCTTCCCCGGTCACCCTCTGCTGGTCCCAGAACACTTCCCGTGGAAGCGGGCGGCGGGCTTGTGCCTGTCTCCGCGATCGTTTTTTACCCCTCCCCCTTAAGAGATACGATGACTGCTCAGGTGGTTGTCGGGAGATCTTCTGCGTCTGCGAGATCGAGCGCCGCCCGCGCGGCGCATCGCGAGCAAGCTCGCTCCTACATTTGTTGCAACGTGCCACGGTCTGTCAGGCCATGGTTGTCCGCTT
>NZ_AKJC01000076.1 GCF_000282535.1 Pseudomonas sp. GM84
AAGCCGGCTCCCACAGGATCGGTGCAATGCTCAGGGGTGTGCTGTACCTGTGGGAGCCGGCTTGCCGGCGATGAGGCCGAAACGCTGTGATCGATTACATCTGACATGGCCTACGACTCCGCTCAGGGGGCGCGTCGCAGGCTGGCTCAGTCTGCGGGCGCCTTTATTCCCCAGTGAGCAGTTGATCGTCGTCAGGTCCGGGGGGCATGGCGCCATTACGGCGACGGTCGGCCAACACCCAGCTGCCATCGTACAACTGCAAGGGGAACGATTCGTTCCTGTTCTGGCGTCGTTCGACATACCCCTCGGCTGGATCGTCAGTGGCCCTGCGCCGGCGCTTGATGCCCACCAGGTCGAGGATTGCACGCGCCAGTTCCGCCAACGGGAACGGCTTGAACAGGACGTGAGTCACTCCCAGTTCGGCGGCCCGCTCACGGACCTCGACGGTCGGGTGGGCGGTGATCAGCACGAAATGGCACTGCCTGTTCTTGCGTACGGTCTCCAGGACCTGAAAACCCTCCATGTCGGGCAAGCGGTAATCCAGCACTATCACTTGCGGTGCCAGGCGTTCAGCCAGGTCAATTCCAGTGGCACCGTCGTGGGCAACATGTACATCCAGGCCTTGCGCCTGCAGATACGCCTGCAGGTTTTGCGCAAGGGTCTGTTCGTCATCGACTACCAATACTCTGTTCACCAAGGTCGACTCCCAAGTACTGCCCGGTTACCCGGTCTGCGAAGTGCGCCCTTGTACAGGCTTGAGCAGGCTTCGTGCCAGGCGTGAATAGTCATGTTGCACCACTGTAACCCATTGATTTGACTGGTATGCCCCAGTTTTCCCGCAACAGGCGAAGGCCCACTTCCCCACATCCGGGGAAGATGATGGCACTTTGCCAAGCCATTATTCCCCAGCTTTGGGGAAAGGCCGAGGGCGTTCTCAGTTGGCGATCTGCACTGTAGCGGATTCGCGCAAACGTTGGCGAACGGCCTGGCGGGACTGGGCCTGCAATTGCCCGACGAGTGCGTCCCTGGCCAGTGCCAGGCCCTGTTCTCGTATGACTGATGGAGTATCACTTTGGTTCTGCGTTCCTTGCAGTGTTTGTCGGTTGGCCTGGTAGAACGCTTCTACCTCGGCCGAGCTGGGTGCATCGACCACGCTGAGCTGGGCATAGGCCTGCTGCGCGGCCATCTCGTGGCGCATGTACTCAGCGTACCCTGCCCGATCGAAACCCGCATCCGCCAGCCGCTGCTCGAACAGTGCCGGGCTGCCGAAAGCCGCCTCCAGTGCGCCCACCTGCGCTGATACCTGTTCATCACTGACGATGATGCCGCGGCGCTGCGCCTCCTGCCACAGCAGTTCCTTGTCGATCAGCTCGTCCAGGGCCTGTTCGCGCAGGCGCTTGTACAGCGTCGGGTTGCGGATGCTGCTCAATGCACGGCCCTGGGCTTCGAGATACTCGCTGAAATAACGCTCCAGGCGCATGACCCCGATGTCCACGCCATTGACCCGCGCCGCAGGCACATCGGCCCAGCTCGCCTTGGCGACCATCAGCAACAGGCACAGCATCAGGATACGCATGGTGACCTCCGCTCAAAGGCTGTCCGGCACGGGCCGGTAGGGGGCGACGGATGTAAAACGTGGCCCGGGCAGGCCCACCGCGATCACGTGGGCGCCCGCCATGCCCTGGCGCCGGCCGGGGCCGAAGCCGAGCGCCGGGGTCAGGCCGGTGTCGATGTCGTGCAGGCCCTCCAGGGCGGCGACCAGGCGTTCGCGGCTGGCATCGCGACCGATCTGCTTCAGGCCTTCGGTCAGCAGGCGCAGGGCACACAGCGTGTTGACCTGCAGCGAAGCCTGGCGCGGGTCGAGACCCAGGCGCTGCTCCAGGCTGGACAGGGTCGCCAGGCCCTGCACGGTCCAGTCGCTCGGCACGTAGGGATAGGCCAGGAACACCCGCTGCGACCACTGCGCCGGTAGCCCTGCCACGGCATTGGCGACCTGGCTGGACGCCGCCAGCAGGTACGGCTCGCGCCCCGCCGCCTGCAACGCGGCGGCCAGTTCGGCGAAGGCCTGGGGGCGGCCCAGGAAGACGATGCCCTCGCCTTCCACTGCCTGGCCGTCGAACGCCTCGATCGGTGCGGGCGACCAGCCTTGCTCCTGCAGACGTTCGCGCACCTGTTCGGCCAGCGCCGCCTGATCGGCACCGGCGTAGACGACGCGCAGGCCATCGGGTGCCAGGCCCAGGCTGGCGCGGGCGTGGCTGGCGAGGCTGAGCAGTTGGCTGGCAACGCTTGGCATCGGATCGAAGATCTGCGTACTGCCGCCGCTGCGCGGGGTACTGCCAATCAACGGCACACGTTGCTGTTCGATTCGCGCAGACAGACTTTGATCGAGCATCGGTGCCAACGGGGTGACCAGGGCAAACACCCGCTCCTGGTCCAGCAAACGCTCCAGGGCGAGCTCGGCACTGGCCTGGTCGGGGCCCGGGTCGAGCACCACCAGTTGCAGGCGCCGGCCATGAATGCCGCCTTGCTGGTTGAGTCGCGCCACGCCGTCCTCCAGCACGGCACGAATCACGTGGCCGGCCTCGGCCAACGGCCCGCTGTCGGGGAGCAAGGTGCCCAGGCGCAGTTCGCCCTCCTCCACGCCCGGGTCGCGTTCTTCGCCCAGGCGCTTGAGGTAGGCGGTCAGGTTGCGCTGGTCGGCCAGGGTCAGGTCGAAACGCGGCATGGCCGGGTCCAGGCGGTTGCCGGCAGGGTCGACGCCCTGCTGGATCGCGCGGGCCAGGGTGGCGTCGGCGTAGGCCGGGTAGCTGCGGCTGTTGGCTTGCCTGTCGCCTTCGCCGAGGGCCAGGCGCTGCCAGTCAAGGCTGGGGGGCCGCACGCCGCCCTCGGCGCGGCCACGACCGTCGGTGCCGTGGCAGCTGGCGCAGGGCAGCACGCTGGCGGGGACGCTCATGCCGCTGGCACCGACCCGGGCCGTCAGCTGTGCGTCACTGCTCGATACGCCTTCGCGATAGAGGCGCTTGCCGGCTTCTTCCTGGGGGGTGAGGTCCAGGGCCAGGGCTTGGCCGGTGAGGCCGATGGCGATGAGCATGGCAAGGGCTTTTGTAGTGTTCATGCTGGCCTCTTCGCGGGGCAAGCCCGCTCCCACAGGCGATCCGACTCGTCCCGCGAACAGGCCGGTGGCCCTCATGATGCTCACCGACCAGCCAAAGGTTGGGCCAGCAGCTGCATGCGCTGGGCAATGGCCACAGGCGGCGCATCCGGGCGGATCTTGCTCCAGCGCTTGCCGGCCACGTCGCCGGCGATCAGCTGGGTCGAGTGCTGCTCGGGGCTGGGCAGGAACTGGCCGATGCGCCCCAGCACCAGGTCGACGTTGGCTTTGTCGCCGGTCAGGAACACCCAGTTGGCACTGTCCACGCCCTGCTTCTCGGCGAAGGCCTTGAGCGCCGCCGGGGTGTCGTTGAGCGGGTCGCTGCTGATCGAAACGAACGTCACCTGGCTGGCCAGCGCCGGCCCCATGGCGTCGCGCACTTCACGCAGCTTGCGGGTGATCAGCGGGCAGGCGTCGGTGCAATGGGTGAAGATCACGTTGATCATCACCACCTTGTCCTTGAGCACATCGCTGTAGAAGCGCACCTCGCGGCCGTTCTGGTCCTTGAGCACGGTGTCGGTGAACCAGGTCTGTGCATCGCGGGTGCCGCCGCCGCTGGTCATGGCCTGGGGTGCCGGCTGTGGGTCCGGCGCACTGGGTGCGTGGCCTTCGTGGGCCATGGCGACGGACGCCATGATCCACAGGCAACCGGTCAGCACCAGCCAGTCGAAGCTGCGCATGCCAGCAGAATGTGAGGTATGGCTGCTCATGGTTGCACCTCTTGTTGGTGTTCGGCGATGGCGGTGCTCTTGGCGTGCACCCGGCGGGCGCTGAGGCGGTTGACTTCCTCGACCAGCACGGCCGGGTCGGTGAAGCCGTAGTAGCGTGTCCAGTGACCGCTGCGCCCGTCACCGACGAGGATCAGCGGCGGGTGCTGGCTGAGGTCGGCGCTGAAGCTGCCCAGGCCCTTCAGGGTTTCGGTGATGGCATAGGGCGTACCGGTCAGCCAGCTCCAGCCCGGCCCATGCTGGAAGGACTTGGCGTACTGCTGCAGGCGTTTGGCGTCATCGCGCTGCGGGTCGACGCTGATCGACACCAGCTGGATCTCCTCGCCCACCCGACCACCCAGCTGCTGCTGGACCTTGCCCATGATCGACGACACCACCGGGCACACCGTGGTGCAGCTGGTGTAGATGAAGCCCATGACCACCAGGTGTTCACCCACCAGGTCTTTTTCCAGGCGTACCGGCATGCCGTCCTGGTTCAGCAGCGAGACATCGGCAAAGCGCACGCTGGCCTTTTCCTGATGGGCCGGCGCTGGCGGCTCGGCGGGCCCGCCATGGTCGTGGCCGGCATGGGCCAGGGCGAAGTTGCTGGCCAGGGCCAGGCTCAGCACCAGCAGCTTGCAAGAATGCTTGGCGTTCATCGCACATTCCTCACGTCGGTCTGGGAAGCGGTAGTCGCTGCGGCAGGGAGGATCCGCAGGCTGGTGTAGTTCTCTTCGGCGAACTTGCGCCCGAGCGAGGGCGACTGGACATGCAGGTACCAGGCGCCGGCTTCGGGCAGCATCAGCGCCGCCTGGTACACCCCCTCGCCGACCTCTTCGAGCTGCTGGTTGTGCGGCATCGACGACGGTGCGAGGAAGTAGCGCAGGGTCAGGTCGTTCAGGCCCTGGCGGGGTCGGCCATCGTCACCGACGATGCGCACCTTGGCAGTGAACGTGCTGTGCTGGGGCACCGGCTGGTCCAGGCCGATGAACTCGGCGTGCGCGCCTTTGCGTTTGCTGGCGTCGGGTGCCGACGCCACCTCGGTGCTGAAGCAGTGGATGATCTGTGGCTGGTTGAGCAGGAACGCCACGTCGAACTTGCCGGCCGCCGGCATTTTCACCGTCGAGCCATACACCCCCGGCGCCACCTCGCGCAGGCTGCGGTCGATGACCAGCGCCGCGCGGGCCTGGTGACCCCGGTTGTTGTAGCCGGACATCGGCGCGTTCATGCCTTCGGCATAGAAGTAGGTGGTGTTGTCCACCGGGTTGACCACGAACACCGAGTTGTCGTCGCGAGACACCGACAAGCCCTGGGCCAGCGGCAGGTCACCCGCCTGGCGCGGCGCAGCGGGACCCGCCTCGAAGCTCTGGATGATGGGCTGGCGCCCTTCGCCCAGGCTGCTCAGGTTGATCATGCTGACCTTCGAGGAGGCCAGGCCGCGCACGTAGGCATAGCCTTTGGTGAAGGTCAGCTGGTACGGCTCGGCGGCCACCGGAATACGGTGGATCAGCTGGTCGGTACTGGCATCGATCACCAACGCCTGGTTTTCCAGGGTATTGAGCACGATGCCGTAGCGGCCATCGCTGCTGAAGCGCATCGGGCCCAGGCCCTGCTCGGCCTTGACGGTATGGCGCAGCTGGTGGCTGCGGGCATCGTACACCCGCACCGTGCCCTCCTGGCCATCGGTGACGTACACCGCCTGGGACAGTGCCGAATACGCCACCGCCAGTGGATGCGGCCCCACCTCCAGGGTCTTGGCCAGACGCATCTCGGGGATGTCGATGATGCTCAGGGTGCCGCCGTCGCGGTTGCTGACGTAGGCCCAGCGCGAATCGCTGCTGAAGGCGATCTCGTGATGCCCGGAGCCGGTGGCGAAGCTTTTCAGCATGCTGCGGCTGGGCACATCGATCACCGTCACCCCGCCCCTGGCCGGGTCGTCGCTGTTGTTGCCGACCCACAGCCGGCGCTGGTCCGGTTGCAAGGCCACGCGCAGCGGTTGCTCGCCGGCATCCACGCTGGCCACGCGGGTGAAGGTTTCGGTGTCGATGAGCGCCACCTTGCCGCGCTCGGGGATCGACACGAACACCTGCTTGTCGTCGCTGGTGGCCGTCCAGTCCATGGGGCGCCCAGGCAGGTCGATACGCGCCATGGTGCTGGTCACCCCGCCGACCGACACGGTCGGGTCGATCACCGTCAGGCTGGCATCCTTGTTCAGCACCAGCAGGAAGTAGCTGTTGAGGTCCAGCAGCGGCCGGGCCCCGATGCTGCTTTTGAGGAACAGCGCAACGCGGGCCTTGCAGCTGTGCTCGCGGGTCACCTCCTGGGGCGCCGACAGCGCCGGATCGATCCATGCCCCCGGTGCCATGCCCGACAGGGGCTGGCCGCTGCTCTGGTCGGTGACCTTGAAGCGGATGTTGGCGAAGGTCCCTTCACGCAGTTCTTCACCCGCCAGCGGCCGCGCCTCGAACTCCACGATCACACCGTCCCGGCTGAGCCGGTGCAGGGCCTGCGGGTCGGCAGGTTCCTGCAGCAGCTCGCGGGGGTCGCACCAGAGCTTTTCGTAAGCCACGCCCAGGGTGATCAAGCCCACTCCCATTACCAAGCCAAGATACGCCGAGCGAAGTTTCTTATTGTTGGTACGCATGCGCTCTCTCCCTTACTGCGCTGGCGCCGTTGCCGGCGGCACGTCGTTGGTGACCCGCAAGATCCCCCACAGCCCCGAAAGGTTGCCGTAGGCAGCATAGTCCCGGAACAAGTAGTCTCCCGGCACGGCATTGGCGCCCCCGGCACTGGGCAGCATGAAGCTGAAGTGCGCCGCCGGCAGCACGCTCTCCTGGGCGCCGATGTACATGGCCATCGGGTTGTTGCCGAAGCGCACCGAGCCGATACCCGGCTGGTTCATCGGGTAGCCGTCGAGGTCGTTCTTCTCGGCCAGGAAGTTGTGCAGGGGCCACAGGTGACCATCGAGCTGATAGGTCATGCCACGGCTGCCGCCGCTGGGCATGACAATGTGGTTGCGCACCGGCTGGCCCGGTTTGGCGTACAGCACCGGGGTCACCGGGTCGCCACCGACCAAGGCGTTGGCGTAGGCCATGTGGGCGTTGGGCACGTCACCGAAGCCCAGGCCATCGGCCCGGCCGAACGGCGAGTCCGGCGCCATGCCGAAGCGCAGCCACAGCGGCTCGGTCTTGTAGTTGACGGCCATGTTGCCGTTGTCCTGCGGGTCGCCCGCCGCACCGTTGCCCTCGGTGTTGATGCCTTCCACCGGACGGCCATCGGCCCAGCGCATGTTCAGCGCCCGCTGCCAGACCGTGACGAAGTCGCGGTAATCCGGCTGGCCAGTGACCTTCACCGTGGCCTGGGCGCGGCTGGCCGCGTCCTCGGTCCAGGTGGCGGTTTGCGGCAGGATGCTCATGGCGCCGACCAGGCCTTTCTGCGGTTGCTTGATGAAGTCCGACGGGGTCAGGTTGAGGCCCCCGAACTCGATGGCCGTGGTGTTGATGTTGTCCACCGTGCGGCCCAGTTGCAGCGTCGGCTTGCCTTCACGTTCCAGGTGGCCGGCGTAGTACTGATACACCTTGCTCGGGTAGGCGCCGCTGTTGCCGGCCCGGGGCGGTACGGTCTGCACCGGGTTGAGGCCGATGTTGGCGCCGTCGGACTTGGTGATGTCGTAGGCCAGCAGTTGCGCGTGCAGGCCGACGTGGCTGGAGGGGCGCATGAGGTTGTTGGCAAAGGCGGTGGCGCCCTCGCTGTCGAACCGGTCACGCTTGACCACGTTGTGCATCACCGCCGTGGTCGGCAGGTCAGGCATGACCATCGGCAGGCGGTTTTCCAGGGTGATGCTGATGCAGTCGCCAGCGTTGGCACGCAGGATCAGCGGCTCCACAGGCACGCCGGGCTTGAGCTTGCCGGTGGTTGCATCGAGGTCGGCCTTGCGCACGTACAGCACGGCGGTCGGGTCGTGCAATGGCGCGCTGTGGCCACCGATGGTGAAGGTTTCGCCATCCTCGGGGTCGACACCGCTGACCTGCGGGATGCTGGTCTTGCGGTTGTTGAACACCAGGGTGCCGCCGTTGGCCTTGAGCGGGCCACCGACGTGCTGGCCGATGCCGGCCGCGTCGGTGATGCTGACCCCGTTGCGGTTTTCGAGGATGTCGTTGGCCAGCGCGGCGACGATTTCGTAGCTGCGTTTGACCGTGGTGCGAGAACCGATGCCATTGGGGTTGGCCGTGGTTTTCGGGCAGATGCCGTCGAAGTTCACGGTGTTGCGCATGGCCACCGGCTGCGGGTTGTTGGGCAGCGGGTAGAGGTCTGCGCGCTGCGCGGTGTAGTTGCGCATGACGCCCCAGATGCCGTTCCAGTAGCCTTCCAGGGCCGCGTCCAGCGAGTACAGGTAATCGCCGTTGGTGGCCGCGGAGCTGGAGATCATCGACACCGGCGCCATGAAGCCCAGCTGCTCGGAGATGCCGATCATCTGCGACGACTTCCAGCCCGAGTTGGAGCTGTTGCCGAAGCCGGTGCCGTTCTGCAGCCACTTCACGCCGTGCAGGGTGACGTTGTGCTCCTCTTCATGGCCACCGGCATGCATGCGCAGGCGCACGTTGTCGCCGGAGTAGGTGCGCAGCATCGGGGTGAACGGGTCACCCGGTTCGGCGCCGGCCTTGTTGATGTGCGGTGGGAACAGCGTGGTGCCACCGGTAGGGCCGACCGCCGAGGTGATCGCCGCTGGCGACAGGTTCATCGCCGGGATGGCACGGTCGGTGCGGGTCTGCAGGGCATAGCTGAGGTCGCCGCCGAGGCCGTCGGCCTGCATGCCGCGCTTGCCATCCGGGCCGACCTTGTTCGGGTCGAACACGCGCAGGGCCAGGGGCTCGTTGCGGTAGTTGACGACGAACATGCCAGGGTCATCCACCGAGATCGCCTGCGGGCACGGCCGGCTCGGGCAGCCCGGGTTGATGCCGCCGCGTTCCTCGACGATGGCTTCCAGCAGGTTCGAGGCCTTGCCCCGTACCGGCGGGTTGATGGCGTAGCGGAAGCTGTCGGCGGTGGCGGGGTACGACTGGCCGTCGGGCACGCCGTTGGGGCCGGCACCGACATACACACCGGCTTCATAGGCATGCTGGAAGTCGCTGTACTCCAGGAAGAACTCGCGGTAGCTGTCGTTCTTGCCGTCGCCGTCGTGGTCGCCGGTCTGGATCACCGCCTGCCACGAGGTCGGACCGCCATCCTGGCGGATGGCCGGGTTGTACAGCTGCTCGCCGGTTTCCGCGTGGTACCAGGTGGAACCGGCAGGCTCGGCCAGCACGGTGGCGTACAGGCCCAACTGCTGGTGGGTCGATGGGCCGAGGTGGTCGTGGGTGAAGATGGTGCCCAGGCCACGGTCGACGTTGAACACGTTGACCAGCGGGTCGGCGAACCACCGCTGCATGGCGGTGCGCGCACCGAGCCAGTCGGCCCGGCCGAAGCGGCCGAAGTACGGGTGTTGCTTGGCTTTCGGGCAAGCGGCGGTGCCGTCGCGGCTATCGCCTTCGCTGCAGCCGTTGAAGGCACGGATGGCCTGTATACGCTCGACCACGCTGCCGGGCGAGAGGATGCCGTCTTCGTAGTTCCAGCCGTTGGCCGAGCCGTCGGCAGCGGTCAGGTCCCACTTGGGCAGGTGGATGTGCTGGCCGATCACGTCGGTCGGGGTACGCACCTGGTAGTCGTCCATTTCGTAGTACGACGGGATCAGGTTGGTGTGCTGGTACATGGTGCAATCGAAGGTGTTCATGCGCATCACCAGCGGCTCTGGTGGGCGCTGTTTGGTGATGACCGGCCAGGCGTCCTCCCACAGGGCGATGATGCGCGCTTGCGGGAAGTGGTAGCCGACCTTGTTGTACACCGCGTCGAACTGGATGTTGGCGCCCTTGTAGATACGTGGGCGGTCGGCGGTGAAGGTCGAAGCGCCGCGGAAGTTCATGCCCGTCAGGCTTTCGCCACTGAAGAACTCGCCCACCCCCGAATTCTGGGTCAGGCGTTTGCCGCGGTCATCCATGCAGGGCTCGTAGAACGGTGCGCCGGCTGTCGGCAGCGCGCCGTTGGTACGGAACGCCTTGGGGACAGGCTGGCTGCCCGGCACCAGCGCGTAGCTGGGGTGCTCGGCCTTGGCGTGGAACTGCATGGCGGCCTGCTCGACATCGGTGCCTTCTTCCGGCAAGTAGATCGGTTTGGCCTTGTGCACCACCTTGGAGAAGTCCAGCTTGGTGGTGGTGGTTTCGGCTTCACCGCCTGCGGACACACCGTCCAGGGCGTGGCGGCCGAGGCCACCGTCCCAACCATCGACCTGGTTGGCGTCGAGGTTGGCCCACAGTGCCTTGCCGCTGTCCTTCAGTTGCCGGGCCAGGGCCGGGTCGAGCATGTCCAGTGGCGGGGTTGGCGGGCGGTTGCCGACGCTGCTTTCCATGCCGCCGATCCAGAAGGGGTAGCCAGGGTTCTTCAGGGTGCCGTCGGCGTTGCGGTTGGTCTCGCTGCGGTCGACCAGCGCCAGGGAGCCAACGGCCTTGGGCGCGGCGGGTTCATGGTCGTGGTCGTCGTCCCCCTCCTCTTCGTCGTCATCGTCCTCTTCGTGGCTTGCGACCAAGGTTTCCGACAGCTTCGGTACCACCACCACTTTGCCTGGCATCGGCGCCATGGCCTTGCCAGGCAATGGCACGATGGCCGGGATCGGCGTACCGGCCACGATCTCGCCGTCCGGCAGCGCCCGTGCACCTACCGCCGGCTTGCCGCTGCGCAGGGCGAACGGTGTGCTGTGGAAGCCGTTGCTGGCCTGCCCGCTGACCTCCAGGCGAGTGCCCTCCTCGAACACGTCGTGCACCCGCCACATGGCCCACATGCCCTGGGCGAAGTGCGGGTAGAAGTGGCAGTGGTAGATGGCGTCGCCGGCCACGCGGTTGCGGTTGCCGGAACCGCCGTTGGCGATTTCGTAGGTATAGCCGACGCCCGCGCCGATGCCCTGGGCATCGATGTAGTCGGAGTTGTCGTCATTGGGGTTGAACAGCCACTGGTGCCCGTGCAGGTGGAAGATGTGCTGCTCGTGGCCGTTGTGGGTGTTGCGGAACTTGGTGAAGTCGCCAATGTAGCTGTGGTGCACGTTGGCAGGTTCGGCCGGGAACAGGGCCATGCTGGCCTTGACCCCGGTGGCGCTGGCCGGCGGCACTTCGCCCGGGCGGATATGCTCGAGGCCGACGTTGGCCGGCACATCGACCAGGGTGCCGACATCGCCCACGGTATGGGCGCTGAGGAAGAACTCTTCGTAGGCGCACGACAGGCAGTCGTGCATCGGCCCTACTCCCAGCCGGTTGGCCACCACCTCGGCGCCCATGCCGCCGGAGCCGTAGTTGATCATGAACGAGTCGCGGGTCGGTTCCAGCACATGCCCCATTACCGGGTCTGCCCAGTAGCCAGGGAAGGCCTGGGTGCCGGCGACTTCATCGGCGAACTGCGAGGCAAAGTCACGGAACGCTTCCAGCCGATTGGGCATCGCCGGGTTGCGCTTGCCGATGCTTTCCAGTGGGTAGGTGGACTTGGGGAAGCTGCCATCGGGGTTGGGGCCCATGACCACGGCATCGGTTTCGCTGTTGAGGATCTGGTTGCCATCGACCATGGCGATGATCGGCTTGCCGGCCTTGCCCTCGCTGATCCAGGGTTCGGTCTGCGGGTAGCGCGCCTCGTAGTCGATCACCGGTTGGCCGGTGGGGGTGCGGCCGGTGGTGGCCAGGCGCATCTCTTCTTCGGTCAAGGTATTGCGGTAGGTACGCCCACCTTTGGGAACCACCACCACCTGGCCGAACAGGCCGTTGGACACGTTGCCGGCGGTGCCTTCGCCGCCGAAGGTGGCGGCCTTGCTGGTGGCGGCGAACGCCCCTTCGCGTTCGGCATAGAGGGTATAGCTGCGGGTGCTGCCGGGGCTGACCAGGAAGTTGCCGTTGCGCCCGGTGTTGGCAGAGATGTCGGCGATGCTGTTGACCGCCTGCATGCCGTTGACCTGGAAGCCCACTAGGCGCTCGGCCACCTGCTCGTCGGCGACGAGGCCTTCACCGGCTTCGTTCTCGATCTCGGTTACCGGCCCTTCTTCGCCTTCTTCGCCTTCTTCGCCTTCTTCGCCCTCTTCGCCTTCGGGCGCTTCGGCGTCGATGCCATGCTTGTTGGGGTTGGCCTTGTAGTCGAGCAGGTTGGTCAGGTTGACCGTCAGGCAGTCCCCGGCGGCCACACGCAGCACGATCGGGCGCGGGCGCTTGTCGGGGCGCAGGGTGACCTTGCCGGGCACCGCGGCACCGCCTTTGCTGAGCGGTACCTGGTTCTCGTCCACCACGTCCTCGCGCAGGGCGAACATCATACCGTTGGCGTTCTGCGCGCCAAGGCGGTTGAACATCAGTGGCTGGTCCAGGGCCACCACATTGGCCACCAGGGTGCGCTGGCATTGCACAGCCGCCTCGCTGGTCGCTTGCCAGCCGAGTAAGGCCAGCACGAGTGATGTCAGGACGGGGCCTTTGTTCGGGGTCGACATTACTGCACCTCCGGGACACAGGGACTGTGGAGAGAGGTCAGCAAGGTGTATGCCAAAGGGCAATAACGTTATTTTTCAGTCGGTTGAACGACGAAGCAGAGGAAACTGGGGAGGATTCCCCCAGGAAATTCCCCGAATAAGGGGACGATTTTCATTGTCATTTGGGATCCAGAAAAATTCTGCTTGAATCGGCTTGAACATCCATCGGTAAAAGCCCTCAAACAGGAGATACCGCCACGCTTGCCAGGAGCCTGTCGATGCCCATTCAGCTTCCAGCCTCAAGAGCCCCGCAGCCATGAAAATGCCCGGCCGCGCCCCCAACACCCCTGTGCAGCTCGATTATGTGCGCGACACGCTGTTCGGCCCGGTGGCCCAGAGCGTGGAATGCCAATGCCAGCTCGCCGCCCTCAGCCTGCAGGGGCGCCCCGCCCTGCGCCTGCACATCTGCCCGCCGCTGCCGGACAAGGTCGAACGCGCCCATAGCGTGGCCTTCATCTGGGATGGCCGCAGCTACCATGGCGTGGTGCGTGACCAGGGCAAATGCGGCGATGGCGGCCTCAACCTGCTGGTCGAGTTGCAGTAGCCGATCAACGGCGGCGAACCGGGGTGAACCTGGCGCAAGCGGCGTACCTCCATAACTAGAGGCCTCTGCCTTCAGGAGAACGCCATGAACAGTCCGTTGCTCAAGCTCTTCACCCACCCTTCCGATGCCTGGATAGAGATTCGCCGCGCCGAAGAGGACCACCCGCAGCAATACCTGCCGCGCTTGCTGGTGCTGGCGCTGATCCCGGCACTGTGCCTGTTCGTCGGCACCACGACCTTTGGCTGGAGCCTGGCCGGCGATGAGCGCGTGCGCCTGAGCATGGGCAGCGCAGCACAGCTGAGCGGGCTGTTGTATGCCACCACGGTAGTCGGAGTGATGCTGATGGGGGTGATGATTCGCTGGATGTCGCGCGGCTTCGATGCACAACCCAGCCTCAACCAATGCATTGGCTTCGCCGCCTATTGCGCCACGCCGTGGTTCTTCGCGGGGGTGATCGGCCTGGTGCCGATTCGCTGGTTGGCCTTGATCGTACTGGTGGCAGCGTCGGCCTATGCCACTGTGCTGCTCTATGGCGGGTTGCAGACCTTCATGCGCCTGCGCAAGGAACAGGCGATGCTGTTCTCGACTTGCGTGTGGGGTGTGGGGCTGTTGCTGCTGGTGACCATCCTGGTGTCGATGATCCTGTTCTGGACCCACGGGCTGATGCCCGAATACGTGCGTCCGGCCAGCCTCGGCTGACCGGCGCGCACCGCGTCGCTCAGGCCATGGCCCTGAGCGACGTCGGGTGACTGGAACGCAGTGCGTGCAGTTGCCCGACCAGGTTCACGACATCGCGGCAACTGTTGAGGTTCTGCAACGACACCCCGGTGAGTACAACGCCCTCCTCCAGGTTTTGCCCCTGGCCCAGCCGGATGGTCAGGCTGACGCCATCCGTGCAGCTCACTTCACAGCGATCAGGCAGGCAGGCTTGCTCGATCAATTGCCGCATTTCGAGCATCGAAACTCCTATCAACGACATGGTACGACCCTCTCTGTACTGGATGGCCTGTTGTATGTGGTTACGCCCTTGGCAGGCAGGGTGCCAATTGATAATGCGCATGCCCAAGCGGCCGTCCATGCGCCGGGGCAATCGTAGTGCGGGAGATCATCTAGCACCTTAGTGGAAGAACCCTGGCTGGCCATGACCGTTCGATCGAATGATGGCACTTGCAGACAGACGGTCGGCAATGCGCCATCTGTCGTGCGTTGGGCTGTCCGGATCAAACTTTTTCAGCGTTTCGAGGCTCCCACTTTTCAAGCCGGAGCACTTATCGCACCTGACCTTCCACCGTTGCGCAGGACTTCGAATACCCGATGATCGACGCCAAACTCTACGTGATCGACTATCAGCTGCATGGCAAGCCCAAGTCATTCATCATCCGTGCCGACCGTATGGATAACGCCGAAGCGTGGCACTGGGCCAGCTGTGATGCCGGCCTGGGCCGTATCGGTCGCTATAGCCACGAGAAAGTCCGCAAGGTGAGCAAGCCGTTGGCCGAGCGCTTCGGCATCAGCGAGGTGAGTTGGCGGCAGTCGGGCTGAGGTCGGCGAGCGAAGCCCACAAGTGCTGTGCGGCATAGGCCCGCCAAGGTCGCCAGGCCAGGGCACGTTCGCCCAGGTGCGCGTCGGGCCCCTCCTGCAGACGCAGCGCCTTGACCAGGGCCACATCCCCCAAAGGCAATGCGTCTTGCGCGCCGATCTGGCGCAGGGCCAGGTAGTGGGCACTCCAGGGGCCGATGCCTTTGAGTCGGCAGAGGTTGGTCAGCACGGTTTCAAGGGGCTGGTCGGGGTGCAACAGGTCAGGTTGCTCCAACAAGGCGCGGGCTATGTTGCCGAGCGTCATGGCGCGTGAACGGGGCATGCCGAGGTTTTCCAGTGGCGCGGCGGCAATCACCTCAAGCGTGGGAAAAACATGGGTCAGGCCGCTGGCCTGCAGCCGCAGAGGCTGGCCGTGGCGCGCCACCAGGCGCCCGGCCAGGGTCATGGCGCCCGCCACGCTGATCTGCTGGCCCAGCACGGTACGCATGGCTTGTTCGCCAGCGTCCCATCCCTTGGGCACACGCAGGCCGGGGCGTGCGGCAAGCAACCTGGCCATCAGCGGGTCTGCCGCCAAGCCTTGGGCAATATGCGCAGGGTTGCTGTCCAGGTCGAACACGCGGCGGATGCGCGCGATCAGTGCCGGTATAGCGGCACTGGATACACCGGTCAGCCGTACATATAAACGGTGACCCCGCGCGGGCCTGGCCTCCAGCAAGGCATGCCGTCCGGCGACCACCAGGGTGCGCCGGTACACGCCTTCGCTGAAGGTTTCGATACCAGGGATACAGCGGGCGGCCAGAAAGGCCAGGGTCGAAGGCCAATGGTACGGCGCACGGTAACGCAGCCACAGGGTGTGCTGGTTATGCCTGGAGGTACGCCGTACAGCGAGCAAGGGGTTCATCGGGCAATCATGCCATCTGCCCAAATCGCCCTCCATGGAAATCATCGAACGCTTCGGCGATTTCTTCCTGACTGTTCATCACGAAAGGGCCATAGCCGACGATAGGCTCATCGATGGGCTCGCCACTGAGCAGCAGCACGCAAGCGTCCTCCAGCACCTCCAGCGCCACCCCCTCGCCTGCCCGTTCCAGCAGCACCAGGCTCGCAGGACCTGCGTCGCGTTCGCCGTTGACCCGCAGCTTGCCGCGCAGCACCACCAGCGCGGCATTGCGGCCTGCGGCAACAGGTAGCTGCACGCTGGCACCGGCCGTCAGGCGCATGTCCCAGACATCCATGGCGGTGAAGGTGCGCGCCGGCCCTGGCTGCCCGCCATAGCTGCCCGCGATGACCCGCAGGGTGCCTGCGTTGCTTTCCAGCGAGACGACCGGAATGTCCTCGGCCAGCAGCGTCTGGTAGCCCGCCGCCGCACGCTTGTCGCGTGCCGGCAGGTTGACCCACAACTGCACCATTTCCAGCGTGCCGCCACTGCGGGCGAACGCCGGCGCATGAAACTCTTCATGGAGGATGCCGTTGGCGGCGGTCATCCATTGCACATCGCCGGGGCCGATCAGGCCACCCGCGCCGGTCGAGTCACGGTGCTCCAGTTCGCCCTGGTAGACGATGGTCACCGTCTCGAAGCCGCGGTGCGGGTGCTGGCCGACGCCGCGCCGGGCATGGGTGGGCGTGAAGTCGTGCGGGCCGGCGTAGTCCAGCAGCAGGAACGGGCTGATCTGGCTGGCCAGGTTGTCGTAGGTGAACAGGCTGCGCACCGGGAAGCCGTCGCCTACCCAATGGGCATTCGGGCTGTGGTGGATACCCAGGATCTTTTTCATGAGAAGTCTCCTCTCTTGGCTGGGTTCACCTTACCAGTGCGCACAATCAGTCAGTAGCCGGCCTAAATGGCACTGATCGTTCCACCAGTGGAACAGTTGCTCAGCTTTGCAGGAAATCGACCACCTGTTCTGCCGCCATGGTCGGGTCTTCCTGCATGAAACAGTGCCCACCGGCCACCTCGCGGGCCGTCACCCGTGGGTTCAGGCGCCCCAGCCGTTGCACCGAGTGCGGCACGAAGGGGTAGGTCTGCTGGCCATAGAGCACCAGGGTCGGCGCCTGGATGGCCGCCAACTGCGACCACATGCGCGTCGGGAACGAACTGAAGATATCCACCTCGCGGCTGGGCCGGCACTTGAGCACCACGCCTTCGCCACAATCGCCCAGCGCGTGTTCGACGTAAGCGCGCAACGCCGCGTCGTTCCAGCCCTTGAAGATCCCTCGCCCCTGCAACGAAGCCAGCGCCGCTTCGCGGTCCGGCCAATGGCTGCGACGGCTGGCGGCCTTGCGCGCCAACGCATGGCGACGGTGCAGGCCCAGCCGTGCAGCAATCCCCATGGCACCGATCATGCGCCGGCTGAAGAGCACCGGGTCGAGCAGCACGGCGCGTTCGAACGCGCCCGGGGCGCTGGCCAGGATCAGCCCGGTGAGCACGCCACCAAAGCTGTGCCCCGCCGCATAACGCGGCACTTCACCGTACTCGCCCTGCCCGCTTTCGAACGCTTCCAGGGCCAATTCAGCGGTGCGGTTCCAGCCACGAAACGCATCACCGTGGTCGCTGTCGCCATGACCCTGGACATCGCACAGCCACAGGTCGAAATGCTCGGCCAGGTTCATCAGCAGGGGCTGGTAGGCCAGGCAGCAGAAGCCGTTGCCGTGCAGAAAATGCAGCAACGGCTTGCCGCTGGCCGGCGAGCGCCAGCCACGCAGGGTGAAGCCTTCGGAGCATTCGTGGGACCAGGGAATCAATTGCATCGGATTACTGTACTCGGCGGTCTGTCAAGACGCCGATTCTACAAACAGCAGCGGATAAAGCGAAATCACCAGCAACAGGGCCATCAAGACATTGAACAGCATCAGCCAGCGCGGGTTCTGAAGCAGCCTGCGCAGGGCACTGCCGAACATGACCCAGACGCCGACGCTGGGCAGGTTGACCAGGGCGAACAGCGCGGCAATGACGATCACGTTCATCACGTAACCCTGGGCCGGGGTGTAGGTGGTGATGGCGCCCACGGCCATGACCCAGGCCTTCGGGTTGACCCACTGGAAGGCTGCCGCGCCCCAGAAGCTCAAAGGCTTGCGGGCATTGGGCGAGTCGGCGCCGAGCGGCCCGGAGGTGGCGATCTTCCAGGCCAGGTAAAGCAGGTAGGCGGCGCCGACGTAGCGCAGCACGGTGTAGAGCACCGGCCAGGCCTTGAACACCTCGCCCAGGCCCAGGCCGACCGCCAGCACCATGACCATGAAGCCGAGACTGATACCCAGGGCATGCGGGATCGAGCGGCGCACGCCGAAATTCACGCCCGACGCCAGCAGCATGGTGTTGTTCGGCCCGGGGGTGATCGAGGACACGAAGGCAAACAGCACGAAGGCTGTGAGCAGATCGGCAGAGGCAAGCATGGCAGGCATTCCAGTATCGTTATATGTGCTGTCACACTAACGGAGTCGCCCTGCCCTGCGACCGGTACAGTTACGTTAAATTATGCAGATACACATGACTGTACCGCCACCTCTGAGCACAAGGAACATGAGCATGAGCCTGAACATTCGCCCCGCGGTACGTACCGATGCCGCTCAGATTCTGGCGTTCATCACCGAACTGGCCGACTACGAACGCGCTCGCCATGAAGTGATCGCCAGTGTTGCCGATATTGAGCGTAGCTTGTTCGATGAAGGCAGCACGGTGCAGAGCCTGATCTGCGAGCGCGAGGGGCAGGCGATTGGCTTTGCCGTGTACTTCTACAGCTATTCGACCTGGCTGGGGCGCAATGGCATTTACCTGGAAGACTTGTACATCACCCCAGAGCAACGCGGTGGCGGCGCTGGACGCGAGCTGTTGCGGCATATCGCTCGCGAAGCGGTTGAGAACAGCTGCGGGCGGCTTGAGTGGAGCGTGCTGGACTGGAACGCGCCCGCGATCGGGTTCTACGAGTCGTTGGGGGCCGAGGCGCAGGATGAGTGGATTCGTTATCGCCTGGATGGGGAGAAATTGCGGCAGTTTGCTCAAGGTTGATCGATCCCTGGTAGATCGATCCCCTGTGAAAGACCGCTCCCACAGTGGTCACCTCCATAGAGCCCATTCCCAAAACCCGCCTGGGCAATCACCAGCCCTTGGGCCCTGAAGGCATTCAGCAGCGCGAGCCCCTGCGGCTCGATCAGGGCCGGTTCGACGCCCGCCATCTGCGCCAGCGCAGCGAGATGTTCACGGCCACTGCACCGCTGCGCTTGCAATGACACCAGCAGCGCATGAGCCAGCGGCGCCAGGCGTGAGAAACGTACTTGCAGGTCTGCGCCGCGATACGCAAGCAGCAGTGTCGGCGCCTGCGGAGCCTGCTCTGGAATGCACCCAGGCCCGATCTGGCTCACCGGCCAGGCATACGCCAACGGCATGGCCAGCCTGGACAGCACGGGCACACCGTCGAGCAGGTCAGCGTCGGGATCGTGCGCCGGATCAACCTCGTCGCTGAGTAGCAACACCGTCTCGATCCATTCGTAGTGGGCCAGTTCCGCCACCCACCCCGCTAGATCCGCGCGGTTGTGCAGATAGTCCACCAGCTCACCCGCCAGTTGTGTGAACAGCGGCGTCTGGCAGTGATGGTTGGCGTAGAAGTCTTCCATCAGCGCCCGCCATGGGTCTGGCCCGAGGCTGGCCTGCAGCACCGGAAAACTCCCCGCCAGCATCGACTGCAGGTTGCCGAAGAACAGTCGCCGGTACACCGCCAGGCGCCGCGCCTCGATCCCCGGTGGCGGTGGGTTGGCCTGCGGGTTGCGGATGTGGCGGCTCATGCGCAACTGCTGCGCTTGCAGGGTCTCATCCATGACGCGGCTCCCGTGCCTGTAACGCGGTCTGCAGGCAGCGAATGTGCTGCACTTCACCCAGCAACTCGGGCAGCGGCGGCAGGTTGAAGTCGCGCTCCAGCAGCGTCGGTCGCGGGCCCAGGTATTGGTAGGCGCTGGCCAGCAAGGCCCAGACATCGGGCTGGACGCTGGCACCGTGGGTGTCGATCTTCAGGTCTGGCGCTTCGTCGTAGTGCCCGGCCACGTGCAGGCAGGCCACCCGCTCGGCGGGTATTCGGGCGAGAAAATCCAAGGCGTCGTAGCCGTGGTTGCAGGCATTGACCACCAGGTTGTTGACGTCCAGCAACAGGTCGCAATCGGCTTCGCTCAACACGGCCTGGAGAAAGTCGATCTCGCTCATCGCCTGGTAAGGCGCGGCGTAGTAAGAGATGTTTTCCACGGCGATCCGCCGGCCCAGGGCGTCCTGCACCTCGCCGATACGCCGGGCGGTATGGCGCACGGCTTCGTCGGTGAAGGGCATGGGGATCAGGTCATAGAGATGGCCTTCATCGGCGCAGTAGCTCAGGTGCTCGCTGAACAGCGGCACCCGGTAACGGTCGAGAAACACGCGAATCTGCCGCAGGAAGGCGTGGTCGAGCGGCGTGGGGCCGCCCAGCGAGAGCGACAGGCCGTGGCAGGCCAGGGGAAAGCGCTCGGCCAGTTGCGCAAGGCCCTGGCCATAGGTGCCACCTACGCCGATCCAGTTGTCCGGCGCGCATTCGAGAAAATCGACGGCCCCGCTGTCGAGGGCCAGCAGCTCGGGCAGCAGCGCCCGACGCAGGCCAAGGCCGGCGCCCTGCAGGGAGGGAGGTGTGTGCATGGTCAGGCTCCTGGGCGCGAAGTGCCCTCCCCGGCATCTACCCGGGGAGGATGCGGGCGAGGGTCAGTTTTTGGCCTGGCTCAGTTTGCCGTACAAGTCGGCAGGGAACGGCTTGCCGCTGGCGTCGAACTGGCCCTTGCGGAACTGGTACACCTCGCCCTCGGACAGGTAGCCGTCGTGGTCGGCGTCGATGGCGTCGAATTCGGCATTGGCGCCGGGGGCTTTCGCCAACAGCTCGGCACGGGACACCCGGCCGTCATGGTCGCTGTCGGTACGTGCGAACGAAGCGTCACCGCACTTGCCTTCGCCACACTTGCCTTCGGCCTGGGTGGCTTTGGCCGAGGCGCCGCCGGCACCGCATTTGCCCTCGCCACATTTGCCCTCGC
This sequence comes from Pseudomonas sp. GM84, assembly GCF_000282535.1. Lineage (GTDB taxonomy): Bacteria > Pseudomonadota > Gammaproteobacteria > Pseudomonadales > Pseudomonadaceae > Aquipseudomonas. The sequence continues at coordinate 20,556 of NZ_AKJC01000076.1, forward strand.
CGGCCTTTTCTGCGGCGGCGAGTTGGTAACCTTGCGGCAGCGGTTCGACGGCGAAGGCCGAAGCCGTGAGGTTGATGCCGCCAAGCAAGGCGATGCTCAGCAGGCCAAGGCGGGTCTTGTTTGGACGTTGGATACGGGACATGGTGCTTCTCCTGAGTACGGTCATGCCGCTAGGGCGATAGAGCCAGGGAACGCAGCCATCGGGCTGTTCGTTCGGGCTGACTCATTTGGCCTCAGGTGTGTATCCGGGGCGTATCAGGATGCAACGCGATTTGTAAGCGAACCGGTCATGCGGGGGGGCGTGATACACAGTGATACACCGGCTCAGCCGATGCTCACCGCCTGGCTCACTTCCATCAGCAGCGGCACCAGTTCCTGTTCCACCTTTTCCTCCGGCCAGGCACTGAGCTGCGCCGTGATGTTGATGGCCGCCACGACCTGGAAGTGCACGTTGCGGATGGGCGCGGCGATGCCCACCTGCCCTACCAGCACTTGATCGCGGGTCAGTGCGTAGCCGTCGCGACCGGCCTCCTGCACCCGCTCGAACAGGACCTCGCGGTCGGTTTCGGTGTGCGCGGTGTAGGCCACCGGCGCCACCTCGGCCAGGCTCGCCCGCACCCGTGCAGGCGGCAAGTCGGCCAGCAGCACGCGGCCGGCCGAAGTGCACCAGGCCGGCATGCGTCGCCCCGGCAACATCTCGGCGTGGGTCTGGTTGGGGCCAGGAATGCGCATGACGTACACGATGTCATGGCCGCTCAGGACAGACAGGTTGACCGTCAGGTTGCAACGCTCGCGAATCAATTTGAGCGCCGGCAATGCCCGGCTCACCAGCGGCGAGGCGTTGAGGTAGAGAAAGCCCAGCTCCAGCGCCTTGTGGGTCAGGCTGTAGCGCCGTGAACGTTCGTCCTTGGCCAGGTAACCCAGCTCGCACCAGGTATGGGTGAACCGCTGGGCCGCACTCTTGGTCATGTCGCAGGCTTCGGCCAGCTCGGTCAGACCGAGCGAGGGCTGGCCATCGCGGAAAATTTCCAGCACGCGGATGCCTTTTTCCAAGGTCTCGATGAACTGTGGGTGCTGCTGTCGCGCGTCTTTTTCGGTCACGTCGCTTTGCCTCCTGCTGGGGCGCCAAGCATAGGCCATCTTGACCGCTCACAGCGACCTGGCATATACATAGTACCACTACACGATATTTAGTATTGCATAGCGATACTTTAAGGAGATTTGAATGCCTGGTCAACCGTCAAGCAACCTGGCCACACGGCCCGCCTGGGAGCTGGCCGCCGAAATTCGCGCGGGACACTTGTCGGCGCGGGAGCTGACCGAGGCGTGCCTGGCGCAAGTCGAACGGCGCAACCCCGTGCTCAATGCCCTGGTCACCGTCGACGCCGAAGGTGCCCTGGCCAAGGCCGCTGCCGCCGACCGCCATCAGGCGCAAGGCGGGCCGCTTGGTCCGCTGCATGGCTTGCCGGTGGCACACAAGGACTCGTTCCTCACCGCAGGCATGCGCACCACCTGGGGTTCGCAGGTGTACGCTGAGCATGTGCCAAGCCAGGACTCGTTGATCGTCAGCCGCCAGGCCGAGGCAGGCTCGATCTTGCTGGGCAAGAGCAACCTGCCGGAATTCGGTGCCGGCTCGCAGACCTTCAACCAGGTCTTCGGCACCACCCGCAACCCCTATGCCCCGACCTTGACCTGTGGCGGCAGCAGCGGCGGCGCGGCGGTGGCCCTGGCCACGGGCATGGTGGCCCTGGCCGACGGCAGCGACATGGGGGGCTCGCTGCGCAACCCGGCCAGCTTCTGCAACATCGTCGGCCTGCGCCCCTCCATCGGCCGTGTACCGAACTGGCCCAATGGCAACAGCTTCGGCCAGCTGACGGTGGCAGGCCCGATGGGCCGCTGCGTGGCCGATGTGGCCTTGCTGCTGAGCGTGATCGCTGGCGAAGACCGTCGTGACCCGTTGTCGTTGCAATCGGCAGCACTGCCCCTGGATGCGCGCTTGCAAGGCGACTTCAGCGGCGCGCGCATCGCCTACAGCCCAGACCTGGGCGGCCTGCCCGTGGAGCCCGCGGTGCGTGCCGTGACCGAAGCCGGTGTGCGGCGCCTGGCCGACCTTGGCTGCGACGTCGAGCTGGCCGAACCGGACTTTCGCGGCGGCGCCCGGGCCTTCCAGGTGCTGCGCGCGCTGACCTACGCCAGCGGCTACGGCCACCTGCTCAAGACCCACCGCCCCCTGCTCAAGGACACCGTGGTGTGGAACATCGAACAGGCCGGCCAGTTCACCGCGCAGGATGTGATCGACGCCGAAGCGGTACGGGCACGCATTTTCCGCGATACCCAGGCCCTGCTGGAGCAGTACGATTTCCTCGTGGCCCCGGTCAGCCAGGTCTTGCCGTTCCCGGTGGAACAGCCCTTCGTCCGGCAGATCGGCGATCAACCGATGGACACCTACATCGACTGGATGAACAGCTGCTCGCTGATCACCCTCAGCGGTCACCCGTGCCTTTCGCTGCCTTGCGGCTTCAGCGAACAAGGCCTGCCGGTGGGGTTGCAGATCGTCGGCCGTTACCGGGACGAGCAGCGGCTGCTGGCGTTTGCCCAGGCGCTGGAGACGCTCAATCGCCCTTATGTGGACCGCCCGCTGGTTGGATGACCCGCAACGCTGGCAAGGCGCGACAGACGCAGACACAACGCCGGCTTGATGCCTTTTGAACAATGCCAATAACAGTCAAAGGAAGCCCTATGTCCACCCCATCCCACGCATCGCCCACCCGGGCGCGGCAACCGATCCGCGCCGCCGCAGGCTCGTTTCTCGGCACCCTGATCGAATGGTTCGACTTCTACATCTACGCCACCGCATCGGCGCTGATCTTCAGCCATGTGTTCTTCCCCGGCAGCAGCCAGCTGGTGGGTACGTTGTCCTCGTTCGCCACCCTGGCGGTGGGCTTTCTCGCCCGGCCGTTGGGCGGCATCATCTTCGGCCACCTGGGCGACCGCTTCGGGCGCAAGTACTCGCTGATCCTGACCCTGTTGCTGATGGGCGCCTCCACGGTCGGCATCGGCCTGCTGCCCTCCTTCGAGCAGGTCGGCCTGCTGGCACCGGTGCTGCTGGTGGCCCTGCGCATCCTGCAGGGCATCGCCGTCGGTGGCGAATGGGGTGGCGCGGTGCTGCTGGCCAGTGAACATGCGCCCGAAGGCAAGAAGAGCTTCTATGCCTCGTTCGCCCAACTGGGCAGCCCGGCCGGCCTGGTGCTGTCGCTGATGGTGTTCCGCTTCATCACCGAAATGCCGGAAGCCGACATGTATGCGTGGGGCTGGCGCCTGCCGTTCCTGGGCAGCGTGCTGTTGCTGCTGCTGGCCTTCGTGATTCGCCGTGGTGTGCACGAGTCGCCGGAGTTCGAAGACATGGCCAAGGCACAGAAGCCCGTGCAATCGCCGGTCAAGGCAGTGGTCCGCGATGCCTGGCCATTGATCCTGCTGGTCATGGGCGCCTGCACCATCGGCATTTCCTCGGCCTATTTCACCAACACCTTCATGATTGCCTACGCCACCCAGTACCTGGGCATCAAGAGCTCGGTGATCCTCGAATGCCTGTCGGTGGTGGCCATCGTCCAGTTGATCAACCAACCTATCGCGGCCTGGCTGGCGGACAAGGTCGGGGCCGGCCGATTCCTGCTGATCACGTCCGGGGCCAGTATCCTGGTGCCCTATGCGATGTTCAGCCTGGTCTCCACCGGGCAGAGCACGATGATCATCCTCGGCATCTCGCTGGCCAAGGTGTTCTCCTCCGCGTTCTATGCGGTGATCGCCGGGTACATCGTCAACGTGTTTCCGGTGTACCAGCGCTACTCGGGCATTTCCCTGGCTTACCAGGCCTGCGGCGCGCTGATCGGCGGCACCACGCCGATGGTGGGCACCTTGATCGCCGGCCAGGCGGCAGGGCAATGGTGGCCCCTGGCGGTGTTCTACTCGCTGCTGGCGTTCACCTCGTTCGCCTGCGTGATGCTGCTGGTCCGCCGGCGCAGCACGCTGTTGCAACCCAGCTTCGCCTGAGGCGCTGATCGCCAGGCGCGTGGCTCACCCTGCCAGCGCCTGGCGAGGCAACCTTCAGCGTTTGTCCAGCAACCGCGCCAACAGGAAGGTGGCCACCACGGCCAGCACCACGGCCGCGGAAATGGACGGCAGCGGGCCCCACTGTTCGATCGAGGCCTTCACGGCCAGGTAGAAGCCCAGTACACCCACCGCGCCAATGGCATTGCCCCGCACGATCGCCCCCAGCTCCTGGTGCCCGCCCTGAACATGGGCGAACACGGCGAGCGGCCAGGCAATCACCGGGATCGGTGCCAACATGCCACTGGCCACCGGCCCCAGCCATTGGGCACTGGCCGTGATCGCCACCAGCAGCAAGGTGGCCGTGAGCATGCGCATGGGGATGACCCAGCGTGGCAACGGCACCACCTTGGCCGGGGCACTGTCCGCCTTCGGCGCAGTGACCACGATGATCAAGCTGAGCAGCAGCAGGGTCACCGCGACCGATGCGGCCAGCCAACCCAGAAGGCTCATCAGCCACGCGCTCGCCGCGTACACCGCCAGCGCCGCCACGCAACCGATGAACGCCGAAACTCGCCGGGTCACCAGAAAGTAGAACAAGTACGTCATCTGGACTGCAGCCAACCCCGCCAACGCACCCGGCACCGCCTGCAGGGCGAACCCTGCGCCCTGCTCCAGGCTCAGGAACAGGATGACCAGGGCCGAGGTAACCGGCAGGCCGGAGAGCAGGCCACCAATTTTGGTGCCCCAGCGTTTGGCCGCCAGGGAAATGGCCAGCATGAGCATGGGGGTGATGAGGAACTTCAGGTAGAAGGCAGTCATGAAAGGCACGGCAGGCTCTGGGACAAGGACCGGCATGATACCTCAGCACAGCCCCGGCAAAGGCCCCTGCAAAATTTGCGGTCAGCCGCTGGTGGCCCTGGCCAGGCCCTGTGTATGCTGCCGTCGACCCAGCACTGCCGAACGGACTCCCCGCCCATGGCCGTTGACCTGCAAGCCCTCTACCCGAAGCTGATCCACCTGATGCTGGACACGGTATTCGTGGTCGACCGGGACAACACGATCGTGTTCGTCAGCAACGCCTGCGAAGCGCTGCTGGGCTACCGCGCCGACGAGCTGACCGGCACGCCGATCACCCGCTACATGCACCCAGCCGACCTGGAGGCGACGCGGGCGTCGATCATCCGGGTGATGAACGGCCTGCCCCATCTCGATTTTCGCAACCGTTACCTGCGCAAGGACGGCGGCATCGTGCACATCCTGTGGTCGGCCTGCTGGTCCGAGGAGCTCGGTGCGCGCATCGGCGTGGCGCGCGACGTCACGGCGCAGGCACTGGCCGAGGAAGAACTGCGTTTTCTCGCCCATCACGATCCGCTGACCCGCCTGAGCAATCGCTCGCTGTTCAACCAACGGCTGGCCGCTGCGCTGCAACGGCAACGCCCGCTGGCGCTGCTGTTTCTCGATATCAACGACTTCAAGGCCATCAACGATGAGCATGGCCATGCCATGGGCGACCGCGTGCTGTGCTCGGTGGCAAGGCGGCTGGAGGGCTGCATGGGTGAGCACGACACGGTGGCGCGCATGGGCGGTGACGAGTTCACCCTGCTGCTCACCGACCTGCCCACGCCCGGCGCCGTTGCCGAGAAGACCGCGCAGATTCTCGCCGCCATGGCGCAGCCCCTGGAGGATGACGGTGGCGAGATGCCAATACCGTCCTGCAGCATCGGCATCGCCTGCTACCCGGCCGACGGCGAAGATGCCGATACCCTGCTCAGCCATGCCGATGGCGCCATGTACCGGCAGAAAAGGCGGCGATCCGCGACTGGGTGAGGTGTTCTGCCCGTTCGCTGCTGAAGCTTGTGATTCATGCCTGCGTGGCAGAACAGGTTGATTGACCGTGGGAGCGGGCTTGTCCCGCGAAGGGGCCGGCTCAGACACTCGTGCTGCATGGCACGGGCTGCGCCCGTGTTCGCGGGGGCAAGCCCGCTCCCACAAATCCGGCCGCCCACCCAATCCTGGCAGTGCAGCTTCATCCAGCTATCGTTACCCACGCAACGCCAACCCCGCGTCTCGCCTGGTCCCCCTTCAAGGAGCCCGACATGCCACTGGTACGCATCGACATCAAAAGACACCCAGACCCCACTCACCTGCAAACCCTCGGCAAGGTGGTCTACGCCGCCCTGCGCCAGACCATCGATGTCCCGGAACACGACAACTTCCAGGTCCTGACCGAGCACGACGCCGACCGTCTGGTGAACGATCCCCAGTACCTGGGCATCCAGCGCACCGACGGCCAGGTGTTCATCCAGATCACCCTCAGCGAAGGGCGCACCGTGGAGAAGAAGAAGGCGCTGTATCAAGCCATTGCCCAAGGGCTCGCCCGCGAGGCCGGGGTGCGCCCGGAAGATGTCTTCATCAACCTGGTCGAGGTGCGCAAGGAGAACTGGTCGTTCGGCAATGGGATCGCTCAATACGCGACCTGAGCCTGTCGCGGGGCACGGCGGTAGCAGGCAGGATCGACTACCCTTGAGCACCAGCAAGCACGGACTCACTGCCCACCCGATGAGCATGCCAAATCGCCTATTCCTCGGCCTGCGTGGCCTGACCCTGATCTTCGTACTACTGGCCGTGCTGGCCACGCTCGCCATCTGCCTGATCGTGGCCTACAGCGTGCAACGGGATGCCCTGATCGGTTCGACCCTCGAATCGAACCGGGTCTACGCCTCCAAGGTCGCTTCGAGCATTGGCGAGTTCCTGCGCTCGACGCAGGATCGCCTGCAGTTCAGCAGCCAGCGCGTGGCCAGCCACTTCGACGAGCCGGCTGTGCTCAAGGACGAGGTCATACGTTTGCAGGCCCAGGACGCCGAGCTCGATGTGGTGATGATCCTCGACCGTCAGGGCAAGGTCATGGCCATGAACCCCGAAGTACCCGGCATGGTCGGTAGCACGCTGATATCGAGCGAGGTCAAGCAAGCACTGACACTGCTTCAGCCCTTGGTAAGCCATGCCTACACCAGCGCAACAGGGCAACTGATCGTGTTCATCTCAAGGCCCGTACTCGGCCCGGACGGGCAGTTTCTCGGATTGATGGGCGGGTCGGTCCATCTGCAGGAACACGGCGTGATGCACGGTTTGATCAGCGACCATGCGTACAACGACGGCACTTATGCCTTCATCGCCGACAGCGACCACCGCTTGCTGTATCACCCCGACCACGCGCAAATCGGCCAGGTCGTCACCAACAGCCCAACAATGAACACGGCACTGCAAGGGCAATCGGGCATGCTCGCCGCCCCCAACTACCAGGGCATCCCCATGCTTGCCGGCTATGCCTATGTGCCCGAAGCCGGTTGGGCGGTGGTGGCCCAGCAGCCTGAGGCCCAGGCACTGGCACCGCTACGCCGGCTGATGCACGAGATGCTGCTCAAGATCGTGCCCGCGGGGGTGTTGGGCTTGCTGCTGATTCTGGCAAGCACCTTCCTGATCACCCGGCCGCTGCGTCAACTGGCCCGGATCGCCTCCGACCTTTCGGCAGCGGAAACGCCAAAACAGCTGGCAGCAGTACGCGGCTGGTACGCCGAGGCTGGGGCGATTCGTGAGGCGCTGCTCAAAGGTGTGCAACTGCTGCACAAACAGATGGGCCACCTCCATCAGGTGGCCCTGAGCGATCCGTTGACAGGCCTTGCCAATCGCCGGGCCATGGATGTGGCGCTGGCCGACTTCGAACAGAGCGGCCAGCCGTATGCGGCCCTGGCACTGGATATCGACCATTTCAAGCGGGTCAACGATGTGCACGGCCATGATGCCGGCGACCGGGCCCTGCAACAGATCGCGCAGCTGATCCAGAACGCCTCCAGGGCCATCGACCTCGCCTGCCGCGCCGGCGGCGAAGAGTTCCTCCTGCTATTGCCGGACACCGGCCTGGAAACCGCCACGCACGTGGCCGAGCGCATACGCCAAAGCATCGCCAATACGCCGGTGGCAGGTGTCGGCGCCTTGACGATATCCATTGGTGTCGCCTGCAAGGATGCCGATACGGTCACCAGCGCGGAGATTCTCAAACGTGCCGATGAGCGCCTGTACGTGGCAAAACAGACTGGCCGTAATCGAGTCGTAGCACAGAGCCCTGCATAGGGTTTACTGCAAACCCACCTTGACTGCCTTGGACAACTGACCCGACTCCTGAGCATTGCGCGCCGTCTCGATCAACTGCAGGTTGCGGTTACGCAACGCGGTGTTGCGGCCCACGCGCAAGTTGGAGCGCGCGGCCAGCACCTGCGCCTGCTCGTACTGCCCCTGTTGCAGGCGCAGCACGCCCAAATAATGCAAGGTAGCCGGATTGCTCGGCTGAATCTGCAATGCCCGTTCCAGCGTTGCGGCGGCCTGGTCAAGCTTGCCTTCTGCATACTGCTCGGAGGCTATTTCGATCAACTGGGTCGAGGCGTTGTTGCTGTGTGCCTGCACAGCCCGTTCACGGGCGAAGGTCAATGAACTCGTGGCAGCGCAGAGCAACAGGATAAGCGCCGGCAAACTACGCATGCTCGTCATCAGGTAAGCACTCGACCGATCCAGGACATTTCTGGTTTGAAGGAAGAGGCTATCGACTGCAAGTGCGTGGTGAAGTTCCCCGGCTGGGTATCAGGCTTGCGGGGCAGAATCCGCTTCGAGGGCGGCTTGCTCAGCCATTTTCAAGCGATCGGCTTTGCAGATGTACTTGGGTTTGCTGCGTGGCGCCAGCTTGGCACTGGCCTTCTTGGCATGGGCTTTGAGCAGCTGATTGATTTTCTTGCGGCGATTCATGGTGGGCTCGGTAAAAAAAGAGATACGCTTGCAGCCTACACTGTTAACGCTGGCTGTTGGAGCGCCCGCCGTGACTTATGCAAATGCCGCGACGTTCTTGCAGAGCCTGGACGACGAATGGGCACGCCACATCGCCGCCATCGGCCCGTGCCGCCATGAAACGAAACCGGCCCGTGAACCTTACGAAGCGCTGATTCGCGCCATTGCCTACCAGCAACTGCACGTCAAGGCGGGCGACGCGATCGTGGCGCGTTTTCTGGCGCTGTATCCGGGTCTGGCATTCCCGGCCCCCGAGCAATTGCTGGCCACGGACGCCGATCTGCAAAAGGCCTGCGGCTTCTCCGCGAACAAACTGGCGACCATCCGTGCCATCGCCCAGGCGCGTCTGGATGACGTGGTGCCCACGCTGGCTGAGGCGAGGTCCATGAGTGATGCCGAACTCATCGAGCGCCTGGTCTCGTTGCGCGGGGTGGGCCGCTGGACGGTGGAGATGTTCCTGATCTACAGCCTGGAGCGCACGGATATCCTGCCGGTCGATGACCTTGGCGTGCGTGAGGGCTATCGCCGGCTGAAAGGGCTGGAAAAAGCGCCGAAACCGCGACAGATGCGCGAGATCGGTGAGCGCTGGAGCCCTTATCGCACCACCGCAGCCTGGTACCTGTGGCGCGTGCCGCAATCCAGGTGAATTCAAGCGCAAGAACCGGAGTGCTTGCGCTGGCAGGGGTTTCTACACTGGCTCCACTTGGACCTTAGCGAGATCGCGCCATGAACCAGCTCAAGCCGTCGAGCGCTTCCTTCGGCACAGATGAACAACGCTGGGCTGCCGTGCAGGCCCGCGATCCCGCCGCGGACGGGCACTTCGTCTATGCCGTGCGGACTACTGGCGTGTACTGCCGGCCCAGTGCGTCCTCTCGCCGCCCCAAGCGCGAGAACGTGGTGTTCTTCGCCAATGCGCAGCAGGCCGAGGCGGCCGGCTTTCGGCCTAGCCAACGCCCGTCACGCGACCAGACCCGCGCCCGTGAACAGCGTGCAGCGCTGGTGGCCAAGGCCTGTCGCCTGATGGACAGCGCGCCCACACCGCCCACCCTCGACGAACTGGCCGCTCAACTGGGCCTGAGTGCCTTCCACTTCCACCGTGTGTTCAAGGCCGAAACGGGCCTGACGCCAAAGGCCTATGCCTCGGCCACCCGTGCCCACAAGCTGCGCGAAGAACTGGGCCAGGGCGACACCTCGGTGACCGACGCCATCTACGGCGCCGGCTTCAACTCCAACAGCCGCTTCTACGCAACGTCCGAGCAACTGCTGGGCATGCATCCCCGGGCCTATCGCGATGGTGGCGTGGGCAGCACGATACGCTTTGCCGTTGGCGAATGCTCCCTGGGGCCGATTCTGGTAGCCCAGAGCCAGCGAGGCATCTGCGCGATCCTTTTGGGGCAAGACCCCGATGCCTTGGTGACCGACTTGCAGGACCGGTTCCCCAAAGCCCAGCTGATCGGCGGCGATCGCCCGTTCGAAGTCTTGGTCGCCCAGGTGGTGGGTTTCATCGAGGCGCCCTCGCTGGGCCTGAACTTGCCCCTGGACGTCAGGGGCACCGCGTTTCAACAACGTGTCTGGCAGGCGCTGCGGGAGATCCCCCCTGGCACGACGGCAAGCTACAGCGAAATCGCCGAGCGCATCGGCGCGCCAAAAGCCGTGCGGGCCGTGGCCCAGGCCTGCGCGGCCAACCACATCGCGGTGGCGATCCCCTGCCACCGGGTCGTGCGCCGCGATGGCGACATTTCGGGTTATCGCTGGGGTGTCGAGCGCAAGCGCGAGTTGCTCGAACGCGAATCGGGCAACTGACTGCCCCCTCATGGCCGAACAGCGAATCTGGATATTGCTGGGCAGCGACGGAAAGCGCCTGGCCAGCACCCAACCGGGCACGCTGGGCGGCCACCGACGCGGCAAGCGCTATGGCAGGCTTGATTGCCGTGCTGCCCTGCAGGCCATTGCGCGCGGCGGCTATGTGAAAGACCGGGTGTTCTTTCTCGACGAGGCTTGCGCCATTGATGCAGGATATCGACCTTGCGCGGTCTGCATGCCTGAGGCGTATCGGCAGTGGAAAAGCGCTGCGAAGCAATCATCAGGGAAGGTAGACGATGCAGGCACTTAGCGAAGAACGTTTGCTGGCGATCATTCAGCAGAATTCGATCAACCGGGCTGAGTTGTTCAGGGAGAAGGCCGCCAGCTACCGGTCGCGCTGGCCCTGGTTGTTCCTTGGCGAATAACAGGCGGCGCGGAGCATGGCACCGGCTTCGCCGGTGTTCGCGGGACAAGCCCGCTCCCACAGGAATTGCGTCAACTTTTAGAAATTGAGCAAGACCGTTGCTCCCACAGGTGTATCACCAGCCCGAAGGCTTGCATTGTGACTGTGGGAGCCGCGCTTGCCGGCGATGGGCCGCGAAGCGGCCCCAACATCCAGATGTCCAACGTTGCTCGCAACTGCCCTCGCAGCCTCACCAAGCCGCCTTGCCGCGCACGCCCCTGACCCCTCCCCCCAGGCAGGTAACAGCAAAGGCAACCACCAGCGCCCCCGTCCCCAGCAGGAAGATCAGCTGCTGGTTCGACCCCTCCACCAGCATGGCGATCAGCGCCGGCGTCACCGCCGCGGCGCCCATCAAGGTAATGCTCACCAGCGGCGTGAGCTTGCCCGTCGGGTCGTTGGTGGTGATCAGCGCCATGTAGTACGACAGCGACAACACCCAGCCGAAGTTGATCAGCAGCAGCGCCACGAACAGCTGCATCGGCGTGCGGGTATGACCGGTGAGCATGGCGATGGAGATGAATACCGCGACCAACCCCACGGCGATCATCAGCTGGCGATTCACGCGCGCCCCCAGCAAGCTCGGCAGCCCTGCACCCGGCAGGCCACCAAGGGCCGACAGGCCGAATGCCCAGCCGATATCGACCCCATCGATACCCTGGTCACGCGCCAGCTGGTCGATGAAACCCCAGACGCAGTAGATGGCGATCTGCATGAACAGCATGCCCACCAGCGCGCTGCGCCCCGTACGCGCCGAGCCACCCTGGGCGGGCGAGCCCTCGCCGCTGGCCAGCAAGGCCGCCGGGCGACGTGGTAACGCCAGGCTGGCGCCGCAGATCAGCAGGTACCACAGGCCGAACGAACACAGGGCAGTCACCGCCCCACTCTGGGCGGCAAGCACTGGCAACGCAGCGGAAAACAACGAGTACTCCGGCGTCTGCAGCAACAGCATCAGCCCGAACGAACGGTCCTGGTTGGGCATACGGCCCAGAGTGGATACCGCGTAGGCGTAGACCAGCCCGGCGCAGGTGCCGGCCGCCAGGCGCACGGCCAACAACAGGGCGTGGGTCGTGGCGAAGGCGGTGGCGAGGCTCAAGGCCACGCACAGCATGCCGACGAACAGGCACAGGCTGCGCCCGCCATGGCGCTTCATCATTACCGGGCACAACAAAGTGCCCAGGGTCATGCCGATCATCTCGACCGAGACGACCCAGCCCTGCAGGTCGAGTGGCAGGCTCAGTCGCTCCGTCAGCAAACCCATGAAGATAGGTTGCACGCCACAGACAATGAATGACGTGCAGGCGATGAAAATGAGGGCGGCACGCAGTCGCCTGGAATCATTGTTCATGAGTAGATCCCCGAACACAGCTGTTGTTTTTATTGTGGGTGGTGACCGTGCCCGAAGCGCCGTGGCAGACGGCTTGCAGGCCCGGTAGCGAACACGGCAGGACCGTGCTCGCGCTCAATCCTGAGCCCTGCTCGAAGGCTTTGAAAGTTAAAAATCGGAATCGACTTCAGTGGGCTTTTTAATGCAGCCAACGTGGCCTTGGCTGCATCCAGAAACGCACTGCGGTCGATCCTGATAATTAATTTGTGAGGCCCCTGCTTCTTCCCTACCGTGTAACGCTACTAACAACCAAAGGGGCCATCGCTCGCCTGCGCGCGTCCTGTCGATCCGGCCCTGCTCCAGAAAGGCCTCCCATGAACGACCGTGAGTTCATCAATGCCATCGATGCCGATGGCCTGCCGCTGCACATCGCCGTGAAGAACGGGCGCATCAGCCACATCGGCGCGCAACCTACCCTCGAGGCGGCCCGCGAAACCATCGACCTCGAAGGGCTGCTGGTGCTGCCGGGGTTCGTCGACGGCCATATTCACCTGGACAAGAGCTTCGTCGGTGACCGTTGGCGCCCGCACCAGCCCGTGGCCACCTTGCGTGAACGCCTGGCCGTGGAAAAACGCGAACTGGCCAGCGCCCCGCCCATCGTCGAGCGCGCGCAGGCACTGATTCGCCAGGCCGCCTCGTTCGGCACCGTGGCCATGCGCTGCCATGTGGACGTGGACGCCACCACGGGCCTGGACAATCTGCGCGCCATCCTCGAAGCCCGGGAAGCCTGCAAGGACCTGGTCGACATCGAGCTGGTGGCCTTCCCCCAGGCCGGTGTGGTGACCTGCCCCGGCACCGCCGAGGTGATGGAAGCGGCGGTGCGCGAAGGCGTCCAGGTCGTCGGCGGCATCGACCCGACGACCCTGGATGGCGACGCCGAGGCCCAGCTCGACATCGTCTTCGGCATCGCCGACCGGCATGGCGTGAAGGTCGATATCCACCTGCACGAACCCGGCGACATCTGCATCGCCCAACTCGAACGCATCGCTGCACGTACCCAGGCGCTGGGCATGCAGAGCCTGGTGGCGGTCAGCCACGCCTACGGCCTGGGCGACGTTACCGACAGCGTGGTCGACCGCACGGCCCAGGTGCTGGCCAAGGCCGGTGTGTCGATCATGACCAATGCGCCCGGCGAACACGCCTTCCCGCCGGTGCTGCGCCTGCGTGCCGGTGGCGTGCGCGTGTTCACCGGCAACGACAACATCCAGGACGCCTGGTGGCCCTACGGCAACGGCGACATGCTGCAACGGGCCATGCTGGTCAGCTACCGCTCGGGTTTCAACACCGACGAGGAACTGCGCGTGGCGTTGCACATGGCGACCGAGGCCAGTGCCGGGGTGATGGGCAGGCAGGACTACGGCTTGAAGGTCGGCAACGAAGCGAGTTTCGTCTTGTTCAAGGCGCCCAACGCCGCCGCGGCAGTGGCGGCAGCGCTCCATGAACGGGTGATCGTGCGCCGTGGCGCGTTCTGGGGTGGGCCTGCGGTGCTGCAGTTGAAGGCTGCGCAGTTCGCCCACGAGTTGCGTCGCTGACAACCTGACGGGGGCGCGTAGCCCCCCGCTTACTCAGCCTCGGCCCTGAGGATACCGATCAGGATATCGGCCAGCTCCTTGACCACCGGGTCTGCGGTGGGTCCATGGAAGATGGCCGCCTCGAACACTTTGATCGGCTTGAACCCTTCCTTGGCCCCCAGTATCCGATGCTCCGGCGTCACCACGCGCAACGGCAGCAGGCTGACGCCCAACCCATTGGCCACCGCCTCCTGGATACCCGCCAGGCTGGAACTGGTGAAGCCGATGCGCCAGCTGCGGCCCATCGCCTCGACGGCGTTGATCATGTCATCGCGGTACAAGCCGCGCGGTGGGAAGGTCACCAGCGGGATCGGGTCCTGGGCGAAACACGGATACTGGGCGCTGTCGAACCACTCGATGCGCTCTGGCTGGCAGGCATTGGCTTCGCGGCTGTGGCGCCGCTGCTTGACCAGCACCAGGTCCAGTTCGCCGCGGTCATAGGCGCTCATCAGGTCGCGGCTCAGGCCGCCGGTAATCTCCAGCTTGACCTTGGGGTTCCTGCGGTTGAAAGCCGCCAGCGCCTGCACCGTCTTGCCCGCGACAAAGTCATCGGGCAGCCCGATGCGCACCGTGACCGTTACCCCGCCCGACAATGCCTCGCTCAACTGGTTGCTCACCGCCAGCAGGTGCCGCGCATAGCCCAGCAGGGTCTCGCCGGCGTCCGTCGGGTGCACTTCGCGGTTGCTGCGGTCGAGCAGCTGGTGCCCGACCATTTCCTCAAGGCGACGGACCTTCTGGCTGACCGTTGACTGGGTCGAATGCAAGCGGGCGGCAGCGGTGGTGAAACTGCCGCAGTCGGCCACCATCACCACGGCCCGGAGCATGTCCAGGTCGTAGATCGCACGGTTGGGTTTTGCACTGTCTGTCATGGTTCAGGCCGTCTGCCTGCGCATGGCGAGGATCCCCGCCGCAAATCCGATGAACGTTACCCCTACCCCCCGGTTCACCCAGCGGGACCACTCGGGCCGCAGCAGCATGCCCTTGGCACGCGAGGCCAGCGCGGCATACAGGCTCAACGACGACACCGAGAGCGCCATGAAAATCGCGGTCAGGATCAGAAACTGAGGGAACAAGGCTGCGCCCTGATCGATGAACTGCGGGAACAGCGCTGTAAAGAACAGCGTCGCCTTAGGGTTGGAAAGCGCGGTAAAAAACGCCGACCTGTACAATTTGCGGCGCGTGGGCCTGCGGCTCTCGCCCTCCTGGATACTCTCGGCCAGCAGCGGCCGCTTGTTGAGCAACTGCTTCACGCCCAGGTAGAACAGATAGCCGGCACCCGCGATCTTCACCAGGTTGAACAGCATCTCGGAGCTGGCCAGCAATGCCCCCAACCCCAGCATCGCTGCCGCCGAGAGGCAGAACAGGCCACTGGCATTGCCCAGCGAGGACCAGATCGTGCTGCGTTGGCCATGGGCAAGGCTGTTGTTGATGGCCATCAATGTCGCAGGCCCGGGGCTTGCGATGGCAATCGCCGCGACCAGGGTAAAAGCCAGCAAAGTATTCGGGTCCATGGTTCCAGGCTCGTTCAGCGTTCGAAAAAGGGCTGACGCATGATGCCAGAAACGGGCTGCCATTGATGACTTGCGCTTTCATGCACGCACGTAGCGCAGGTGCGTGGCGTCTGGCGTATCGAGTACGTCGTCGATGCGAAACAGCGGCGCCGGATCGTGCAGGTTTTCGAACAGGCGCCTTCCACTGCCAAAGAGTATCGGGGCCAGGGCAATTTCCAGTTCGTCTATGACGCCCAGATTCATGTACTGCTGTATCACATCCGCTCCGCCCGAGATGCGAATGTCCCGGCTACCTGCAAGCGCCCGGGCTTTCTCGAGCGCCTTGGCTGGCCCCTCGTTGAAGAAGTGGAACGTCGTTCCGCCCGGGCGCACCCACGGCTCGCGCTGCTCGTGGGTGAGTACCAACACCGGTGCATGAAAAGGTGCTTCCTCCGGCCAGCTTCGCTCGCCGGCGTCGAACATGCGCTTGCCCATGATGTAGGCGCCGGAACGTTCCATGGTGCTGCGCAGCCTATCGTTGACCGGGCCGGTCTCTCCTCCCGAAGCGAACAGCAGGTTTTCACGGAAATACTGCTGCTTGAGGATCCAGCCCATCAGCGCGCCCCACCTGGCGCCCCAATCGTGGTACTCGGGATGGTCCCAATGCTCGATGCTCATGCCTTCCGGCGCCATGTAACCGTCAAGGCTAAGCCCGATGTTCACGAATACCTTGCTCATGATTGCGCCTCTGACACAACGACTGATCAAGGATAGACCGTACTGGGAGCGCGCAGGAGCTCCTGTGGGAGCCGGCTTGCCGGCGATGAGGCCAGGTCAGACTCCACCTCACGCCACCGCATTGCCAGCAAGTTTGCTTGAGGTCGACTGCTGCCGTTCATGATGTTTGTACCCGCACTGGCCTCATCGCCGGCAAGCCGGCTCCCACACGAACTCCACGGTTCTCGATGCCTGTGCTGTATCTGTGGGAGCGGGCT
>NZ_AKJC01000077.1 GCF_000282535.1 Pseudomonas sp. GM84
GGCAGCCGAAGTAACCACTGCCGATTTCCCAGATCAGGTCGCCGCCATGTTCACGGTGGTAGGGGCTGATGCTGCCTTCCCCGGTGTCGTGGGCGAAACGGCCCAGGCGCGCGCCCTGGTTGAGTGCGGCGATGGCGTTGGCGCTGAGGGCGCCGAAGCTCATGGCCGAGATATTGAAGATCGACGCCGAGTAGGGCCGGCGGCACTTCGGCCCGCCGATGGCGATGCGGAACGATGCCGGGTCTGGAGTTGCCACTGGCAGCATCGAATGGCTGATGAACTCGAAGCCGGGTTTGTAGGCATCGTTGAGCGTGCCGAAGGCTTTCTCGGCGCTCTCGTTCTTGGCCCGGGCGTAGACCAACGAGCGCTGCGAGCGGGAGAAGGGCAGTTTGTCGTCGTCGCCTTCGATCAGGTACTGGCGGATTTCCGGGCGAATGGTTTCGATCAGGTAGCGGATGTTGCCCAGGATCGGGTAGTTGCGCCGCACGGCGTGGTGGCTCTGGCGCAGGTCGTTGAGGCCGACCAGGCTGAGCAGGGCGGTGACCACGGTGAGTGGCCAGAGCCAGGCGTGCTGGGCGAGTAATGGCAGGCTGGCGAAGGTGAAGAGCAGGCAGAGGGCCAGGCAGGCGTAGCGGCTGGGTAGAGAGTGTTTCATGGGTCCATCGCAGACAGGATGACCGGGCCAAGGATAGGCAAACTGGCCGGTAGGAAAACCTGGCGAATCGGTAAAACACTATTACGGTTGCGGTGTTGCTGCTGGCCTCATCGCCGGCAAGCCGGCTCCCACAGGTACACCACAGGCTTCAAGACTTGCGCTGTCCCTGTGGGAGCCGGCTTGCCGGCGATGGGCTGCAAAGCAGCCCTATCCGGCCTCGGTGCGGGCGATGCTCAGCAGGTAGCCTTCGTTACGCAGGGTGAGTATCTGCACGCCTGCGCCGGGTGCACGGCGCAGCTGCTGGCGCAGGCGGCTGATGCACATGTCCACCGAACGGTCATCAGGGAGGTGTTCGCGGCCGAACGCGCTGCGCGTCAATCGGTCGCGTGATACCACACGATTGCTGGCCGCCAGCAGTTCGCACAGCACTTGGTAGTCGGAGCGGGGCAGGGTCAGCGATACGCCGTCGGGACGGGTGAGTTGGCGGGTGGCGTGCTCCAGGCTGAAGCCGGCAAAACGCTGCCCTTCGACAGGGGCATCCGGGCATTGAGGGTTGTGCGGTTTGCGAATGTGGTCGTCATCGACAACGACCGGCAAGGTCGTGCTCATCGGGTAAAACACCGGCAGGGAGGTCGTGGAGGGTATGCCGGCTATCGTAACAAAAAATCATCTGCAAATACGAAGTATTCACAAATGGCTTTCCTGGGTGGTTCATCCCGTCGTTTGGTCAGGCTTGCAGGTAGCCGTTTCAGACGTTGCCGCCTGCAGATGATCACCCAGGCTGTCCCAATCCTCTCCAAACAATTCCACCGGGTGCATGGTCCGGTCCGCGCCGTTGCCGCAGGCCAGCGCCTTGGCCGGGCAGTACAGGTCGCAACCCCAGCAAATGCGCTCGGGGTGGCTGGGGTTGTGGGGAAATTTCTTGGCCATGGCAGGCCTCCAGCAGTCGCCGTCTGCACCAGACTATTCCCGCTACTCCCGCCAGGCTTGATCGAAATCAAGCTTTGCTGCAACTGGCTCAGGCTGCGCCCTGTGGTTTAGAGGCGGCTGACAGTGGTGGCTAACCCTTGATATGGGTCAGCTTGTCGTCACCGGCACAACATATAGTGGTTGAAGATCAAATCATTACTAGATGATGTGTCTTGGAGGCCAGATGGAGAGGGAGCAAAACCGTTCGCACGGACGACGATCGATCGACGTGGCGGGGGCCATGAACGAGTACCTGTCGCGCCAGGATTGGCGCGTGCAGGCCAACGCCAACCAGGGCTATTCGCTGGGCGGCCTGGTGCTCAACGTGTCCGGCAAGGTCACCGCCAACTACTGGCTCGACGAGATCTACCGCGCCGACATTGGCGAAGCGCACCGCGAGGGTGATCTCCACTTGCACGACCTCGACATGCTCGCCGGTTACTGCGCCGGCTGGTCACTGCGCACGCTGCTGCACGAGGGTTTCAATGGTGTGCCCGGGCGAGTCGAGGCAGGGCCACCCAAGCACCTCACCAGCGCCCTCGGGCAAATGGTCAATTTCCTCGGCACGCTGCAGAACGAATGGGCGGGGGCCCAGGCGTTCAGCTCGTTCGACACCTACCTTGCGCCCTTCGTGCGCAAGGACCAGCTCGATTACCCGCAGGTACGCCAGGCGTTGCAGGAGTTCATCTACAACCTCAATGTGCCGTCGCGCTGGGGCAGCCAGACCCCCTTCACCAACCTGACCTTCGACTGGGTCTGCCCCGAGGACCTGCGCGAGCAGATTCCGGTCATCGGCGGCGAGGAAATGCCCTTTGCCTATGGTGAGCTGCAACGGGAAATGGACCTGCTCAACCGCGCCTACATCGAGGTGATGATGGCCGGCGACGCCAAGGGCCGGGTGTTCACCTTCCCGATCCCGACCTACAACATCACCCACGACTTCCCCTGGGACAGCGACAACGCCCAGCGCCTGTTCGAGATGACGGCCCGCTACGGCCTGCCGTATTTCCAGAACTTCCTCAATTCCGACATGCAGCCCAACCAGGTGCGCTCGATGTGCTGCCGCCTGCAGCTGGATGTGCGTGAACTGCTCAAGCGCGGCAACGGCCTGTTCGGCTCGGCCGAGCAGACCGGTTCGCTGGGCGTGGTGACGCTCAACTGCGCGCGCCTCGGCTACCTTTATCCCGGCGACCCGGTGGGTTTGTACGCGCGCCTGGACACGCTGCTGGAACTGGCCTTCGAAAGCCTGGAGCGCAAGCGCGAGGTAATCCAGCGCTACATGGACAACGGCCTGTTCCCCTATACCCGGCGCTACCTCGGCACCCTGCGCAATCACTTCTCGACCATTGGCGTGAACGGTCTGCACGAGATGTTGCGCAACTACACCGGCGACCGCGAAGGCCTGCACAGCGAGGCAGGCAGGGCCTTCGCCCTGGCCGTGCTCGACCATGTGCGCGCCCGTCTGATGACCTTCCAGGAACGCAGCGGTCACCTCTACAACCTCGAAGCCACCCCGGCCGAAGGCACCACCTACCGCTTCGCCCGCGAAGACCGCAAACGCTTCCCTGGCATGCTCCAGGCCGGCACGCCCGAGGCGCCGTACTACACCAACTCCTCGCAGTTGCCGGTGGGCTTTACCGACGACCCGTTCGAAGCGCTGGAGCTGCAGGACCCCCTGCAATGCAAATACACCGGCGGCACCGTGCTGCACCTGTACATGGCCGAGCGCATTTCATCGATCCAGGCCTGCAAGCAGTTGGTGCGCAGTGCGCTGAGCCGCTTCCGTTTGCCATACCTGACCGTGACACCGACCTTCTCGATCTGCCCGGTGCACGGCTACCTGGCGGGGGAACACGAGTTCTGCCCGCGTTGTGACGAAGCGCTGTTGAGCGCACAAAAGGAGCATGAGCATGAATGCAAACCAGCCACTGCCTGAGGAAAAACGCCAGCGCTGCGAGGTGTGGACGCGGGTGATGGGCTATCACCGCCCCGTAGCCGCGTTCAACCCAGGCAAACAGTCCGAGCACCAAGAGCGCCGACATTTCCGCGAGCAGCGTTAATGGCCGTTTTCCGGGTTGCCTGACCTGGCCTCATCGCTGGCAAGCCAGCTCCCACAGGTAAGGGTTGTGATCTCCCTGTGGGAGCCGGCTTGCCGGCGATGAGGCCAGCCCAGGCACCACAGCTCTCCCTCTCTGCCCAGGAGCGCCCATGCCAACCCCCAACCCCAAATCCCAAGCCAGCGCCTTGCGCATTGGTGGCCTGCAACCCCTGACCACCCTCGACTACCCCGACCACCTCGCCTGCGTAGTCTTCTGCCAAGGCTGCGCCTGGCACTGCCGCTACTGCCACAACCCCGAGCTCACCCACCGCAGCACCGAGCCCGGCGTACCCTGGCACGACGTGACCGACCTGCTCGAACGCCGCCAGGGCCTGTTGCAGGCCGTGGTATTCAGCGGCGGCGAAGCCACGCTGCAACCCGCGCTCCCTGCCGCCATGCAAGCGGTCCGCGAGCGCGGCTTCAAGGTCGGGCTGCACACCGCCGGTATCCGCCCCGGTTCGTTGAGCCGGGTGCTGCCGTATTGCGATTGGGTGGGCATGGACGTCAAGGCGCTGGAAGAGGATTGCCAGCTGATCACCGGCGTGCGCGGCAGTGGGCGGGCCAATTGGACGAGCCTGGAGTTGCTGCTGGCCAGTGGGGTGGAGTACGAGTGCCGGACTACGGTGCATTGGGGGTTGTTCGATTTGCAGCAGGTGCAGCGATTGGGCGAGCGCTTGGCGGGGGTGGGGGTGCGCAGGTTTGTGGTGCAGTTGGCGCGGGCGGGGCGGATGTTGGATATGGGCTTGAGCCATACGGCCACTCCGGCAGAGGTACAGCGGGTTTGGCAGTACTTGGGGCAGCTCTTCGACCGGTTCGAGGTGCGCGAGGCGTAATGAGCTGACCGATTTCGAGAACAAAAAAGGCCCACTTCCGGTGAGCTTTTTTGATAATGTGACAGGAGTCGAACATCGCCATAAGAATATAACCCATAAGAGCTTTGTTCATTTGATTTCGAGAGGATATCTCTAAAAGTATCCTCTGATACGTCTTGAAGATTTATTGGCGTAGTAAAATTTAAATTAGGGAGTATTACTACATAAGTATGTGGCGGTCGTTCCTTCATGGTCAAAAGGTGCGGAACTCTAGTTGCAGTTAGCGACAGAAACGAGATCGTAGCTCTGATTGGCAATACACTGCCGGCAGCCGTTTTCGGAAATCCATTAAGGTATTTATTCCGTCCAGAAACAGCCTTGACTCACTGTTGCTTCTGGACGAGTTCATGTGGTGGAAAAGTCAACTTAATCTGGTATGGCTCCTCTGTTTTTAGCTTGTTGCTGCATTCATGTGCATGTTTGATAATTGCTTTCAATGTTTGTGGTTATCGTCAGCATATGTGTGACTTCCATGTTTTCTGGTCGGAGAATGAAGTCACTAGCTTGTACATTACTCGATCAATGGCAGAAATAAACTGCTCTACATCCTCAATTCGTCTTATTACGTCTGCCGGCGAAACACCTGGGATTTGACCTGTGTGTGCTAGCTGAGTTCTCAAGCTTCCTAACGATTCTAATAGGCTTTGAGAGTTGCTTTTCAAGATAATATCAAGTTTTGTAAAGATTTTCGGCTCGCCAATCCTTTGGAATATTTTTTTGATGTTATCGACGGAAGGGTATTTGTGGTTTGTAAAAATATCTTTTCCGGTGAATCTAAAAATTGTTGTTGAGTTGTCAACGACCGTACCTGCATGAGTCTTCAACGATTTTGAAATGGACGTGAGAGAGTCTACTTCAGAATGTGTCCCGATCGCCGTTCCATAAATTTTTGTCTTGTCTATTTTGTTTAGAAATAGATGGGCCTGCAAGTTTTCTGGGATCTCAGATCCTTTAATTGGCAAGGATTGAAGCCCATTGGCAAAACTTGAAAAAATATCTGATATATAGTTTTCTAAAGTTGCGTGAGCCAGAAAAATTGACGCGGCTATCACGTATTCTCTAATGGTCGGTTCTATTGTTTTGTTTTGTGACTTCCTTATTCTTGACTTGATTTCCTTGAAGTCTAGCTTTGTGGTCTTTCTTGCAGCGCTTATTGAGTACGGCATTTCAATCTTGCTTCTTATAAGCGTTTTGTATTGCTTGGGCTCGATATTTTACTTGTGTTTCGTCGCTAGTTGCCACCCCTATTGAGCGACGAAATTTTTGATCGCTTTTCACCAGATTTCCCAGTATGGACTGAGATTGTGCTTGAGTTAATTTGGCAAGGGTATCGGTTGAGGCTAGCTCGTAAAAACCTACCATCAAAGCATCGTATAGCGCAGAGTTGAAGTTACTAATTATTGTGAGGTTTTCATCAAATAGTTTGAATGTCAGATCTCCCAGGTGGGACCTAACCAAGCTTAAAGTCTCAACAAAGCTTTTAAGTAGTACTGCTTTTCGCTTATCAGTGATTTTTCTGTTGGAGTCAGAGAAGTCATTGATGAAAGTCGCTAGTGGCTTCTTGTAGTTCGCATGGTTTTCACTAAGTGCCCAGAACCTTAGAACGAGTTCTTCAGCCTTCATGCGCTTGTCGTTTTTTATTTCAAGGGCGGTGAGGAAACTTGATTCTTTAACTGCTCTAGTGGCGAGGCTCATTAGGTCGCCAAAGTAGAGCCCATGTCTCAGCTCTTGCGGAGTAAGTTTAGTTGCGCCTGAGTTTAGTCGCTCAAAAACATCGAATTTAACTTGTGGGTGAGTGTCTTTCAGAATGACAATGCATCTTAGTGTGCGATTCTGAATGTGGCGTTGAAAGCGCGGATCCAGTTCAAAAAACCTGCTGCCGTCAAGCTCAGGGTATGCGGTCAGACCTTTAAGAGGAAATTCGTTACTAAAATATTTTCGCATTGTGGTTAGACGTTGGTTTCCGTCTATCACCGAAAGCTTTTCGTCTGACTCTTGATTTAAATAGATTACTGGTATTGGGCATTGAATTATCAGCGATTCTATCAGTCGGGATGCTTGTGCGTCAGACCAAACATAGCGCCGCTGAAATTTCGGTATAAAAATTGATCCATCATTGAGCTTTTCAACAATGGTCTCTACAGTGAAATCGTAAGTCTCAGTATGCAGTTTTCTCTGTTCAGGTGGTATTGAGAGTACGCCATCTGCGAAATCCTCCTGTTCAAGGGCTTCAGGGAATAGTACATCTGCTAACTGCTCTGCTGTGCGCTTGCTGGCCATTGTGGGTATCTCCTAAAAATCCAACTAGAATGGCTCGTAGAGCCCTAAGGATCAAGCTTTTACTCGACTACATAGCAATACTAGCCGAGTACCAAGCTCGGAAAATAGGACGGGATAACTCGTGTTATCGGAGTCTCTTGTAGGCTGGCGTCAGTCCGGTGCTGGCCGATTCTTGCCGGTTCTGACCATAAGGATCAGGTCCCACTCAGAGATTGAAAACCCATGACTTTCCTAAGCGTCGAACGATCCAGCGTTAACAGGACCATGGCGGCGCTTCGCGGTGATCAGTGCATGAAGATACCAAGTCCCAGCAAGGCGTTGGGTATGTAGCTCACTGGGGTTCGAAAGTCGATGCCCCATGGCCAAGACCGCGAACAGATTCAGCAGATCGTCGATGCGCTTTACCGCCATCATCAGCCACGCGCTGCCGAGCTACGAGCGGCGTACGCATTTGAACGCTATGAGCAAATCACCCAACACCCCGCGCTCATCAACGGCGGCCAATGTTGCCAGGTAGATAGGACGCTGTATCGTGAGGCCCGAAGGTAAATCAGCTATGAGTTGGGACACGGTCGGATCGACGTGGTCGCTGCCTGCATTGGAGGGCACGCATGAGTAAAGCCATTCGACATAGAGCTATTCTTAGCTGGAGTATTGATTCCGGGCCCTTGGACGGAGCCGCACCATTTCACGAATGCCAACCACCGACCACAGTGCGCCTTGACCGTGCCGTAGTGGCCTTCGCCTAACATGTCTTTTAGCGCCTGCGGCCTTGCGTAATTCATTTGCCTGCCGTAACCGAAATTGCAGCCATGGCGTATACCCATCAATGCCATGTCAGTTACCTCATCTTCCGATCTCCGATCCTTGCCCCACGTCATCCCGTCAAGAATACCGAGTGTTATCAGGGATCAAGGCCCCTGCGACCTGTGGGGATGTCCTCCGGGACTGGCGGCTACTTACGTCCAGGAGCAAGGGCATCTGATGATCTGGCCTCCTGAGCACCTTTACCGGTGGGCGGGTGGAGGCTGTAATGGCTGACAAGACCAGCACCACGAGATCCTGAGCCGGGTGCAAGCAGCAATGCGATGACCGGGGCATGCCTGAGGTCAGTCAGGTGCTGTCCATTCCCTGGTCTGCGGCACCATCATCTGCATGGCTGATGCTGGTGACATCGGCGTTTGGCACGAGGGGAATTGCCGCAAAGCCATGTGCGATTAGGACTGCAGCAGCGGTAGGGGCGCCCGATTATTTTCAGGAGAAAAAGACGGGCGCAGGTTGGCACAATATTCGACCAAGCGCATAGGTTGCTGCAGGGCGGCAAAGAACGGTGTAGCTGGCGCATGAGCACCATAAAAATAGAGAGCAGCCTTCACTGTTAGTCGGTTGCCGGATGTGAATCGCCTTTGGGAAAACCACCAAGGGAAGCGACGTCAGTTCCAAGTTAAGGCCCACCGGGGCCTGTCGACGACACCGGTTTGCTCCATTCATCAGTCAGATAGGCCGTCCAGCACTGAATAGAGCTTTCTTGAGGCATCGCCAATTTGGCGATATTTTCAGTTCATCTCTACCAAATACCATTTTCGCGAAAAATACCAATCGAGCTACGAGAAAGGGACCATTTGCCACCGCACGTGCACCTGACCGGTGGCGGTGTAGATGTGGTGATCAGTCTGGAATCTGTTGCGGTCACACAAGGCAAGGCACCGGCCAAAGTGGTGCAAGAGGCCCTAGCGTGGGTCGCGGCCAATCAGGCCGATCTGTTGAAGGAGTGGATGAAATGGCATCGATGAAACGCCCCCGCCTGCGGGCTGTTCAGCCCCTGTCAGGTGCACGATTGGAGCTGACCTTTACCAATGGTCAGCAATTCGAGCTGGATATGAGCGATGCGCTTGCGGTGTATCCAGGGTTGGCGCCTCTGGCTAAGGGCAAGGCGTTCCAAGGCGTCACTTTGGGGGATGGGGGCTGGTCAGTGGAATGGCCGGCGCTGGATATTCAGATCGGTGCAGACACGTTGTTGCTGGATGCCCTTGCCCAGACAGCGCCGGATGAGAACACGCGAATTTTTATACGCTGGCGCCTGCGGCACCGGATGACGTTGGACCAGGCTGCCCAAGCGCTGGGTGTTAGTTCGCGTAGCATCAGCCGATACAGCAGTGGTCGAGAACCAGTGCCGCGTACATTGGCGCTGGCCTGCTTGGGTTGGGAGACGTTGGAGCAGAAGGCTGCCTGAGGGCTTGCTGTGGCAAAGTCGGTCAGCACGGGAGAGCGCAAACAAAAAAGGCCCACCTTTCGGTGAGCCTTTTTTGATACTGCGTATGGTGCCGGCACCAGGAATCGAACCCGGGACCTACTGATTACAAGTCAGTTGCTCTACCATCTGAGCTATACCGGCAATGGGGCGTCATTATAGCGATCGGTTGGCGCCTGTAAACCACTTCCTTTCATTTGCACGCAAATGACCTAAGTCACCGGTCTGAAAGGGGAATTTTCCTACCAGCCGCGGTGGATGGTGTTGACGTTCGGCTCGGTCTTGGCGGGGTTGAAGAACAACTTGTCGTTGTCGCAGCCGCGCTTGCGGCAGGGGCTTTCCGCGCGCAGGGGCAGGCCGTTGTCACCGCCCAGCTGCATGCCGGGAGTGTTCCAGTCCAGGCTGGAGCTGTGGGGCTTCGGGGTACCGCTGGCGCACGCGGTCAGGGCCAAGGCGCAGGCCAGCAGGGTGAAGGGTTTGGCTTGGGGCACGATGTTGAAATCCGTTGATGGTTCTTTTTAGTCAGCGCCTGCGTTGCAGGATCAATCCTGGGTGAACTCCAAAAGGTCACCCGGTTGGCAATTCAATGCACGGCACAGCTTTTCTAGAGTCTCGATCTTGAACCCTTTGACTTTGCTGTTTTTCAACAGCGACAGGTTCGCTTCCGTGATGCCAATGGTTTCAGCCAGGTCCTTGGAACGTATCTTGTTCCTGGCCATGACGACGTCGAGGCGGATGATGATCGGCATAGGCGTTGGTTGGGCGTCATGTATTGAGGCGGGAAGGTAGGTGCAGGCTGCCATCTTCCTACGGCAGCCTTGAATAATACACCGATGGATGGATTGGAGCTGCCTGCGCGTTCGGCAATGCGACTTACCAGTCGCGGTGAAGATCGGTGGCGCTAGGCGGCTTCTCTGCCGGGTTGAAGATCAGCCTGTGATTATCGCAGCCGCGTTTTCGGCATTTACCGGCGCGCTTTGGCGGTGACTTCTTCGGGATTGGCTCAATTGTGGAGACTTCCCACTCCCCAGTACTTCCTGTCGAGGGCGTGCTGCAGCCGTAGAGAGGCAGGAGCAGCAGCGTAAAAATGGCGGGCGTGGTGGCTTTCTTGATCATGGTATTCGCTCTCCTTTCCCAAGGCTTCAGCGTCTGGCGTTACAGCCATCGGTCAAACGAACATCGACTGCTCGTCACTCAGCGACTTTGCTTGCTTGATAAGCCGTGAGAAGGAACAGAGCAGTAGACCCAGTACGATTTGCGACAGGGTGAAACCTGAAAGGTCGACGAATAGATCCAGACCACGTTCGGCGCTTGGCAGGTCTATCCCAAGTGCCAGGCTCTGCAGCGCGACGGTGGTCATGTGGATCAATGGCAGGCAAATGCAGAGCGTCCCGACGAGCCAGATCATGCGGGTATTTCGCGTAGACCAGGCTTCGCCTTTGGCAAGGTTCCTGAAAAACAGAGCAGCGAGGCCAAAGGCCAACGAGGTAAGAGATGCAGGAAGCAGGTCGAGCAGGAAGATCAGCGTCTGTGCCAACGTTGATGGTACATGGGGGCCGCTGAGCAACATGGGCATCGAATGGCTGTGTTGTTGCAAGAGCATGTCCAGCGTTTGCGCGTGGAAGAAAAGCCATTGAATCGGGATGACTAATAACTCGAACGCAGCAGCGAGGAAGGCCAAGGCGGTGGCGAATTGCCCAAGGCCGTTACTTGAAGATGGATGGGTCATTGTCTCTCTCTTCGATAAGTGAGTGAGACTCCATAGAAGCATAATTATCGTGGTTCGATAATTAATTGCTTTATTTCATTATTTTTCCGGGTCGGGAAATATACTGTTATATGTAAGATATTTCTGAAATTAAAACTAAGTACTTCGGGAAACGAACGCAGTCGAATTATCCTACACACGCTAGCGAAGTTTCACTGTTGGCGGGGGAGTGGCCCAGGGATACGGTTCCGGGGTCGCCAATTCCTGGTGACCGGGTGTGAGAACCCGCTATGGAGTTACTGAGCTTGCTGTTATGGCAGCCGTACACGGGCAGACCTCGGTCTGGCCGAGCTTTGTAGCTCCCTCGGTTTTCTCACCCCGTGTACTGGCTGCCGCCTTGATCCGTGAGAAAGGTCACTGTGGCAGTTTCAATTGGAGCTACTGCCATGAAGAAGATCGTCCCCGATCCACCCCGCCATAAAATCCTCAACTCCCCGTTCTTCTCCATCCACAGCGACATCACTCCGCCCGACGCCCTGATATACGCCTGCGAGCTGCTAGGCGGTGTCGCAGACACCCTCGACGAGTACTGCCACCTCCACGCCGGCGAACCTGGTCTGAACATCCTCGGCAACGCTGCGCACGCGACCGATTCGGCACGGGTGCTGGCCGAACATGCGCTGGCGCGGATAAGCGCTGATAAGGAAGGGGAGTGAAGCCATGAACGACAAACCCACAGCCCTCCTGACGGCAGGTGTTGAAACCTTCCTTGAGGTCGGCAATCCCCCCATCGACCTGCTGCGCGTACAACCCGGCATCCCCTTGGACGATGCCTACGAGCAGGTTTCGATACTTCTGGGCTACATCAAGCACCTTGTCCGCGAAGGCGATATGGAAGATGACCACAAGTTGCTGGGAGCAGCCGACTATCTCAGTGCGCTGGCCAAGGCCTTGATGAACGATATCGAGATGGCCAAGAACCGCCTGCATTGAGGGAGCTCGCCTAGGCACAAGCAAAGCTTATGCACAAGAGGCATTGGCGGCTTGCGCGAAAGGCATGCCGACGAGCAACACCGCTGGTCTTTGCGCAAACGCCTGTTTTTATTGGGCCTGCAGCACCGGAGGGAATAACCGCAAGGGTTTAAATAGCGCTCGGCTTGATGCAGTCATCAAAAGCTTGTTCACAGACTTATCCACAGGTTGTGCTGCGGCTAACGGTCGCGTTCGGCAAGCAGAAGGAGGTTGCGCGGCGTCAGTGGATAGTCGCAGAACGTGCCAACGCGAACGCTGTAGCCCTGTTCTTCGAGGAACAGGGCGCGATCCAGCACCAGCCACAGTTCCAGTGGCCGGCGAAACAGGTTGCGCAACCGTTCGAGGTTGCGCACTTCAGCCAGACGCTGCCAGCCTGCCGCTTCGAGAGCTGCCCAGTCTGGGCTAGAGGTCAGTTCAAACCCGCGCAGCTCGGCCAGGTCGCGGCAGTACTGTTCGAACGGCTTGTGCAGCCAGGCAGTGGGCAAGGAAGGGGTAGGCAGGTATTCATCGCACTGGCGCTGCTGGCGCTGCAGCAAGTCGAAGCCCAGGCGTCGGGCCATCGAGCAGTCGCGCTGGTGGCGAACCCGCCCGCCGGCGGTGACGGTTTCACTCAGCGGCAAGCCAAGGTCGAGCAGCGACAGCTGCAGGGGTGAGCGCTGCGCGGCTGTGGATAACGGCTGGTGGTGCTCGCTCTGGATGCGGTTATAGCAGCAGGGGGCCACGGCCAGATGGCGGCAGCCTTGCTGGCTGGCGGTGCGCAGCAGGTGAACGTGGAGGTCGCCGCAGGCGTGCAGGGCCACCACGCTCTTGTCGCTGCCCAGGTGGCGGGCGCTGTCGGCGGCCATGACGTCCTGGTGCACGTGGGTGGCCGGCAAGTGGTGATGGTCGCTCAGGGCCTGGCCGGCACTGACCAGTTCGGCATCGTATTCCAGGCAGGTCAATTGCTGGCCGGGCTGCAGCAGACGGCGGCCGAGGTGGCCTTTGCCCGAGCACCAGTCCAGCCAGTGGTGGGTTTGCTGGCCAAAGCTCAGGCGACGGCTGAAGGCTTCGATCTGCTGCCATTTGCGGCCGGGGACGTTGACGTCGAGGCGGTGCCCGGCAGGTGGCAGGCCGATGTCGGGCAGGTCGCCCACGGCCGATAGCTGCTGGGCTTGCTGGGCCAGTTGCGGGAAGGGCGCAGGGAGGCCTTGCGGGTTGAGCGCTGCTTCGGCGTCGGCCAGGGGGCATTGGCGCAGGTGGGCGGCGAGCTCGGGGTATTGGGCTTCCCAATCAAGGCGCAGGGCGGTGAAGGGGCGGGGTTTCCACAGGTGTTGGTGCTCGGTCAGGAACTGGTCGAGGGCCTGGAAGCGGTCGCTTAGGTGGTGGCTGTGGAGGAAAGGGGGCATGGGTTTGGCTATTGGGTGAATTAGAGGGCCTTATCGCCGGCAAGCCGGCTCCCACAGGTACACCACAATGTTTGAATCTGTGGAGTACCTGTGGGAGCCGGCTTGCCGGCGATGAAGTCGGTGCGGCCTCAACGGCCCTGGGAGGCATCCACGCGCAACCAGCGCTCCAGCAGCTTGAAGCCTTGCACCAGCAAGAACGAGATCACCAGGTAGAACACACCCGCAGCAAAGAAGATCTCCACCGGCAGGTAGGTCCGGGCAATGATGGTCCGCGCCATGCCGGTCAGTTCCAGCAGGGTCACGGTACTGGCCAGGGCGCTGGCCTTGAGCATCAGGATCACTTCGTTGCTGTAGGCCGGCAAGCCGATGCGCGCCGCACGCGGCAGCATGATGTAGAACAGCGTCTTGCCACGCGACATGCCCAGCGCCCGGGCCGCCTCGATCTCACCCTTGGGGATGGCCTGCAGCGCACCGCGCAGGATCTCGGCGATGTAGGCGGCGGTGTGCAGGGTCATGGTCAGCACGGTGCACCAGAACGGATCGCGCAGGTACGGCCACAGGCTGCTCGAACGCACCAGGTCGAACTGCGCCAGGCCGTAGTAGACCAGAAACAGCTGCACCAGCAGCGGCGTGCCGCGGAAGAAGAAGATGTAGCCGTAGGGCAGGGCGCGCACGTACCAGTGCCGCGACGAGCGGGCGATACCCAGCGGGATGGCCAGGATCAACCCGGCGACGACCGCGATGGCCACCAGCTCCAGGGTCAGGGTGGCACCCTGGGCCAGGCGTGGCAGCCACTTGATGATCACTTCCCAATTCATTATTCGGCCCTCGCAAAGCCGCGAGCGGCGCGTTTTTCCATGAAGTGCATGCCGGTCATGGCAACGATGGTCAGGCTCAGGTAGATGCAGGCGGCGACCATATAGAAGGTGAACGGCTCCTTGGTCACGGTCACGCCGATTTGCGCGTGGCGCATGATTTCTTCCAGGCCGATCACCGAGACCAGCGCGGTGTCCTTCATCAGGATCATGAACAGGTTGCCAAGGCCGGGCAGGGCGATGCGCCACATCTGCGGCAGGATGATCCGCGACAGGATGCGCGCCTTCGACAGGCCCAGCGCCAGGCCGGCCTCACGGTGGCCTTTGGGGATCGCCAGGATGGCGCCACGGAATACTTCGGTGGCATAGGCGCCAAAGCACAAGCCGAGGGCAATCACGCCGGCGGCGAAGGCACTGAGTTCCAGGCCAGGCATGTTGAGGGCTGCGCCGAGGCTGTTCATCAGCCCGACAGTGCCGAAATAGATAAGCAGAACCCACAGCAGTTCGGGCACGCCGCGAACCAGGGTCGAGTAGAAGCCGCCAAGCCATTGCAGTGGCTTGATCGAGGAAGTCTTGGCCAAGGCGCCGAGCAGGCCCAGGACCAGCCCCAGCAGCAAGGCGCAGAGCGCCAGTTTTACGGTCATCAAGGTGCCAGCCGCCAGGGCCGGACCGAATCCGTGCAGGTCGATATTCATGGGCAGGGTCGTTCTAGGGACCGGCACGCCGCAAGGGCGTACCGGTCGGGGCGAATCAATAGATGCTGAACGGGAAGTACTTGTCGTTGATCTTCTTGTAGGTGCCGTCGGCGACAATTTCCTTCAGAGCGGCATTGAGCTTGTTGCGCAGCTCATCGTCGCCCTTGCGAACGGCGATGCCGACCTTGTCGCTGTCGTTGACCGGCTCACCTTTGAACTCGTAGTTCTTGCCGGCTTCGGACTTCAGCCAGTCGTAGTTGGCGTATTTGTCGGCGAGGATGGCGTCGAGGCGGCCGGAGGTCAGGTCCAGGTAGGCGTTTTCCTGGCCGTCGTACAGGTTGACCTTGAATTTGCCGTCCATGCCGCCGTGATCGTCCAGCCAGGTCGCAGCCTGGGTGGCGCGCTGGGTGCCGATGGTCTTGCCTTCGAGGGATTTATCGTCGGTCTTGAAGTCGACGTTCTTCGGCGCGATGAACTGCTGCTTGTTCGAGTAGTACGGGTCGGTGAAGTCAACGGCCTGCTTGCGCTCGTCGGTGATCGACAGCGAGGAGATCAGGAAGTCGAATTTCTTCGCGTTCAGGGCCGGGATGATGCCGTCCCAGTCAGAGGTGACGACTTCGCATTCGACTTTCATCTTGGCGCACAGGGCGTCACCGATGTCCTTGTCGAAGCCGACGACCTGGCCGCTGGCATCCTTGTTGTTGAACGGTGGGTAGGCGGCTTCGATACCCATGCGCAGTTTCTCTGCGGCCATGGCATTGGCCGACATCACCAGCGTGGCGGCAGCTGCCAGGAGGAATTTCTTGTAGGTCTGCATTCGTGTTGCTCCGTTAGCGGTGGCTGGACATGAATTGCTTGCAACGCGCCGAGGTCGGGTTCTCGAAGACCTGCTGCGGCGATCCCTGCTCTTCAACCAGGCCCTGGTGCAGGAAGACCACTTCACTGGACACATGGCGGGCAAAGTTCATCTCGTGCGTCACCAGCAGCATGGTACGGCCTTCTTCGGCCAGTGCGCGGATAACGTTTAGCACTTCCTGGACCATTTCCGGATCGAGTGCCGAGGTTGGCTCGTCGAACAGGATGACTTTAGGCCGCATGGCCAAGGTGCGGGCGATGGCAGCACGTTGCTGCTGGCCACCGGAAAGCTGGGCGGGGTAGCTGTGGCGTTTGTCGTAGATGCCGACCTTGTTCAGCAACGCCTCGGCGGCTTCGATGGCTTCGGCCTTGCTCTGGCCGAGCACGCGGCGCGGGGCCTCGATGATGTTGTCGAGGATCGACATGTGCGGCCACAGGTTGAAGTTCTGGAAGACGAAGCCGATTTCGCTGCGCAGGCGGTTGATCTGGCGGTTGTCGGCGGCGATCAGGTCGCCGTTTCTGGCGGCCTTGAGCTTGAGGGCTTCGCCAGCGACGAGGATTTCGCCCTGGTGCGGGTTTTCCAGCAGGTTGATGCAGCGCAGCAAGGTTGACTTGCCGGAGCCGGACGATCCCAGGATGGAGAT
The DNA here is from genome assembly GCF_000282535.1 of Pseudomonas sp. GM84. Classification (GTDB taxonomy): domain Bacteria; phylum Pseudomonadota; class Gammaproteobacteria; order Pseudomonadales; family Pseudomonadaceae; genus Aquipseudomonas. Next base: position 16,260 of record NZ_AKJC01000077.1, read on the forward strand.
CACGTCACCGTCACGTGCGGTCAGCGAAATGCCCTTGAGAATTTCCTGCTCGCCGTAGCGTTTGTGCAGATTGCGGATTTCCAGCGCGGGCGTGGCCTGGGCCATGTGCGGTCCTCATGTGTTCGGGTGCGTTCCCAGCTGTTGGCGGCCTTCCTGGCGTGCGCCAAGCTAGCATAGCGGCATCAGGGCGGCCAACAGGGTCGCAGGGGGCTCGGGGCAATGCCGGGGCAGTTTGTCGCATCGCTGCAGCGCAACGTCGCGCCGATGTCCGCGAAGGTCTCGCCCAGCCCCAGAGCCTTGATGAAAAAAGGCGCGATGGTGCCAGCTTTGGGCAAGGCTGGGAAGCGGTTTTGACCCTATCGCGGCTAAAGCCGCTCCTACAGGCAACGCTGGCGCTTGTAGGAGCGGCTTCAGCCGCGAAGGGGGTAGCGTGGTCAGGGTTGTACCACAAGGTTGCACTTTTTCTGCTTTGCAATAGTGCAAAGGTGTTACCGAGGGGCACCTTTGGTGCGTTTGTAAGTGGGTATTTCCGTAATCCTGCCTGTATCTCTGGATTTGACGACCTTTCGGTCAGGACTTGGCCGAATGACCTGCAAGCCGCGCCCTTTACGGGTCGCCAGTTTTATCTGACGAATGCATTCAGCACATGGCCCGCTTATTGCCCTATGGAATCCGCCGATTGCAGCGACGCCTAAATCAACCCCAGGCGCGCTTCGTATTCAGTCGGGTGGTCCACTCCTTACAAAGGTAGTTTTCATGAGCGGTAACAATTCCAATGACCTCGCTCAGGGGCTCAAACAACGGCATGTAACCATGCTGTCTATTGCTGGCGTCATCGGTGCCGGTCTGTTCGTTGGTTCCGGCCACGCCATTGCCGCCGCCGGCCCTGCCGTGCTGCTGGCCTATGCTGCCGCGGGCACCCTGGTGGTGCTGGTGATGCGCATGCTCGGTGAGATGGCGATCGCTTCGCCGGATACCGGTTCGTTCTCTACTTATGCCGACCGCTCCATTGGCCGCTGGGCCGGTTTCACCATTGGCTGGCTGTACTGGTGGTTCTGGGTACTGGTCATCCCGTTGGAAGCCAACGCGGCTGCAGCGATCCTGCATGCCTGGTTCCCCGCGGTCGACCTGTGGGCCTTCTCCCTGCTGATTACCTTGGCGCTGACGGCGACCAACCTGTGCAGCGTGAAGAACTACGGTGAGTTCGAGTTCTGGTTCGCCCTGCTCAAGGTGCTGGCGATCATCGGCTTCATCGTGGTCGGCTGCGCTGCCATGTTCGGCTTCGTGCCGAGCAGCCAGGTCAGCGGTGCCAGCCACCTGTTCGACACCCAAGGCTTCATGCCTAACGGCCTGGGCGCCGTGCTGGCAGCCATGCTGACCACCATGTTCTCGTTCATGGGTACCGAGATCGTCACCATCGCTGCCGCCGAATCGAAAGACCCGGGCAAGCAGATCAGCCGCGCCACCAACTCGGTGATCTGGCGTATCTGCCTGTTCTACCTGGTGTCGATCTTCCTGGTCGTGGCCCTGGTGCCATGGAACGACCCGGCGCTGGCCGAGACCGGTTCCTACCAGACCGTGCTGAGCCGTATCGGCGTGCCGAACGCCAAGCTGATCGTCGACATCGTCGTGCTGATCGCTGTGACCAGCTGCCTGAACTCGGCGCTGTACACCTCGTCGCGCATGCTGTTCTCGCTGAGCAAGCGTGGTGATGCCCCGGCCATTGCCCAGCGCACCACCAAGGCGGCTACCCCGCATGTGGCGGTACTGCTGTCGACCGCAGCGGCGTTCCTCTGCGTGTTCGCCAACTATGTGGCGCCGGCCCAGGTGTTCGAGTTCCTGCTGGCCAGCTCCGGCGCGATCGCGCTGTTGGTGTACCTGGTGATTGCCATTTCGCAGCTGCGCATGCGCAGCCAGCGTGAGGCCCGTGGCGAGAAGATCGACTTCAAGATGTGGCTGTTCCCGGGGCTGACCTGGGCAACCATCGCGTTCATCGTTGCCATTTTGGTGGTGATGGCGCTGCGTGAAGATCACCGTGCCGAGATCATCGCGACTGCGCTGCTGAGCATTGGTGTGGTGGCGGCGGGCTTGCTGGTGCATCGCAAGCGTGAAGCTGCTGGGCGGGTGGCGCTGGATAACTGATCCGCGCTGGCTGCAATGAAAAGGCCGCGTCCTGTGAAGGACGCGGCCTTTTTGTCTGTCTGTACCGGCCTCTTCGCGGGGCAAGCCCGCTCCCACAGGTACTGCGCGGTGCCGAAGACTGTGGTGTACCTGTGGGAGCGGGCTTGTCCCGCGAAGAGGCCGGTGATGACTCAGCCAAACTGCTTTTGCTGTTGCTGCTGCTTGGCCACCAGCTCCGAGGCTGCGATATAGGCCTCCTGGAACTCGTCGCTCTCCAGCCAGGCCATGGTGGTGTCTTCGTCAGCGCCATCCAGCCAGGTGCGGTAGGCGTTGAACACCAGCACGATGTAGTCGGTGGCGTGCTCTTCCTTGTGGCCCTTGAGCACCAGTGCCAGCAACGGGTCGACCAGGAACACCGAAATCATCGCGACCAGGCTGGTCTCCTGCGCCGCTTTCATCTTCTCGAACAGCTCCTTGTAGCTGTCCGACTCCATGGCCTTGTTGAAGACTTGCTCGATGCTGGCGCTGTCGCCGGCGCTGGCCTTGACTGCCTGCCCGCTACGAACCATGCGGTTCTGCTTGGCCTTGCTGGCGGCGCGTTTGGCGCGTTTCTGTTGCTTGGTGCTGGTGGCCATGGGGCGAATCCTTGGAGATGACTGAATTTGCGCGTATTGAAGCGCAGTTACCCGCAAAACCCAAGTGCGGCCCATCGCCGGCAAGCCGGCTCCCACAGGGATTATGTGGGAGCCGGCTTGCCGGCGATGGGCTGCGCAGCAGCCCCAATATTCAACGGCCAGGCGCAGGCCCTTCATCCTCCTCGAACCCATGCGACGCCCGCCCAACCAGCAACTCATCCGGCGCATGCGCCACGCTGTGGTCCTTGCCCGGATAGTCCAGCGAATGCAGGAAATGCCGGATGCAGTTGATCCGCGCCCGCTTCTTGTCATCCGACTTGACCACCGTCCACGGCGCCGCTGCGGTATCGGTATGGAAGAACATCGCTTCCTTGGCTGCGGTGTAGTCCTGCCATTTATCCAGCGACTTGATGTCGATGGGCGAAAGCTTCCAGTGCTTGAGCGGGTCGTCGCGGCGCGAGATGAAGCGTCGCAGCTGTTCTTCGCGGGTCACCGAGAACCAATACTTGAACATCAGGATGCCGCTGTTGCACAGCATGCGTTCCAGGTCTGGCGCCTGGCGCATGAACTCCAGGTACTGCAGCGGCGTGCAGAACTCCATCACCTTCTCGACCCCGGCGCGGTTGTACCAGGAGCGGTCGAAGAAGACCATTTCACCCGCCGTGGGCAGGTGCTGGATATAGCGCTGGAAGTACCATTGGCCTCGTTCCTGATCGGAAGGCTTCTCCAGCGCCACGACCCGCGCGCCACGCGGATTCAGGTGCTCCATGAAGCGCTTGATGGTGCCGCCCTTGCCTGCGGCATCCCGCCCCTCGAACATGATGACCACACGCTGGCCGGTTTCCTTGACCCAGCTTTGTACCTTGAGCAGCTCGATCTGCAGCGCATGCTTGGCCTTGTCGTATTCCTGGCGGCACATGCGGGTAGGGTACGGGTAGCAGGCCGGCAAGCGAGCCCGGGTGCTGTCCTCGCGGCTGCCTCTGGGCGCGCTGGCGACTTCGAGCGCGGCGGGTTGCTGGCTGACCTGGATGATGCTGGCTTCAGGCTTGCGCTGGCGGGTGCGGCGGGAGCGTGGCGTGGGTGAGGCGTTGGTCGAGGATGAGTCGGGGGCGGGGAGAAGGAGGGGGGATTCTTCGCTCATGGAGGTCCTTGCGAGGGGGTTCGAGTGTCCGCCTTCAATTGTGGAGTCGAGCGAGGGATGGCTTTTTGATGCTGGTCAAGATGGGGGGTATTGGTGGGGTGTGGCAGGGTATGCATAAACAGTTTGAAACAGGTGTGGATTGAGCTGATGTGAACCATGGTTTACATTTTTCGCAGGCGAACTTTCATCCAAACCGATACCTACAGAAGGTAGTTCGCTGGCACACAAGCTTTAGGAGGCCACCATGACTGATATCAAGCTGAGCAAGTGGGATGCCGCAGACCACTTGAAGACCGAAGAAGACATGGTCTTGTACCTTGAGGCCTGCCTTGAAGAAAATGATCCGGCACTGCTCGCTGCCGCCTTGGGCGATATCGCACGTGCGCGTGGGATGGCTCAGTTGGCGCGCGACACTGGCCTGACACGTGAAGGGCTTTACAAGGCGTTGTCTGCGGAGGGTAATCCCAGCTTGGCCACTATCATGAAGGTCATGGCTGCGCTCGGAGTGAAGCTGCACGCTGAAGTCGTCCGCCCCTAAGTGGCGGGGTAGGCATATCGGGAGGCAGTAGATCTCAGTCAGGGATCTGCTGTTCTCGATGCAAAAATGACAGACAACAAAAAACCCGCACTAGGCGGGTTTCTTGTTGTCGCTTCGGGTAACTTTGCAACCACCAGAAGCTTGAAGGTGGTGCCCAGAGACGGAGTCGAACCGCCGACACGAGGATTTTCAATCCTCTGCTCTACCGACTGAGCTATCTGGGCGACGAGGTGAATTAAATAGATTTCCAGACCGCTCGTCAACGACTTTTTGAAAAAATTTTAAATTAATTCCGTCGCTTACGATTTCTGGGGTCATTCGGCCGGTGGAACGTAGCCTTCCGCCTGGGCGTATTCTTCGCCGGCGAAAAACTTCTCCATCTCGCCCTGGAGGAACTTGCGGTCCTCGGCGTTCATCATGTTCAGGCGCTTTTCGTTGATCAGCATGGTCTGGTGCTTCTGCCAGTCGGCCCAGGCTTGCTGCGAGATGTGATCGTAGATGTCCTGGCCCTTGGCGCCGGGGAAAGGGGCGCGGTCCAGGCCTGGCAATTCTTCTTTGTACTTGCGGCACATCACGGTGCGGGTCATCGGGCGTCTCCTGCAATCAGTTCGTCGGCCGCGCGTTTGAGCAGCTTCTTGACCGGGGCGGCGAGGCCCAGGCGCGGCGGGGTGGCGAGGTTATACCAGAGCCAGTCGGCCTCGGCCACGTGCGCGCCGAGCGGGTCGACCCGCACCAGCCATGGCTCGATGGTCAGCTGGAAATGGCTGAAGGTGTGGGTCAGGCCGTCCAGCGCGCGGCTGTCGGCCAGGCGCAGGCCGTGCTGGTAGGCGAGGTCGTCGAGCTGCTCGATGTCATCTAGCTCGGGCAGGCTCCACAGCCCGCCCCACAGACCGCTGGAAGGACGGCGGTACAGCAGGATCGCGCCTTCGTGGTTGGCCAGCAGCGGCATCAGCGTGCGCCGTTGTGGCAGCGCCTTGCGTGGCTTGGGCTCGGGGTAGCGGGTTTCTTCACCGTGCAGGTGCGCTTCGCAGCCACGCTGCAGCGGGCAGATCAGGCAACTGGGCTTGCTGCGGGTGCACAGCGTGGCGCCCATGTCCATCATCGCCTGGGTGTAGTGGTTGGCGCGCTGCTGCGGGGTGAAGCGCTCGGCCGTGGCCCACAGCTGGTTGGCCACCTTGGGCTCGCCGGGGTAGCCGGCCTGGGCGGTGTAGCGGGCCAGTACGCGCTTGACGTTGCCGTCGAGGATCGGCGCGCGGATGCCCATGCTGATGCTGGCGATGGCCCCGGCAGTGGAGCGACCGATGCCGGGCAGCTCGGTGAGCTGCTCGACACTGCGCGGGAACTCGCCGCCATACTGCTCGACGACCATTTTCGCGGCCTTCTGCAGGTTGCGCGCGCGGGTGTAGTAACCCAGGCCGGTCCACAGGTGCAGCACTTCATCCTCCGGCGCCTCGGCCAGCGCCTGCACGGTCGGCAGGGCCTGCATGAAGCGGTCGAAGTAATTGAGCACGGTGCTGACCTGGGTCTGCTGCAGCATGATTTCCGACACCCACACCCGATACGGGGTGATGCCCTGCTGCCAGGGCAGGTCGTGGCGGCCGTGCTGGTCGTACCAGGCCAGCACGGCGCTGGAGAACTGCTCAGGGTTCATCGTTTGAACAGCCCCTTGAGCGTTTCTTTCAGTTCTGGACTCACTTTGTCTCCGAGTTTTTCATCGATCTTGTCTTGCAGGCGGTTGCCGGCCAGCTTCGCCGCGACCTTGCCCAGGCCGTCCTGATCCAGGCGGCAGGCCTTGGCGCCAAGCTCCAGCGGGCCACGGCAGCGCAGCGGCAGTTCGACGCCGACATAGCGTTCGTTGACCTGGCAAGCCGGGTCGGGCATGGCGCGCTGGTCACCCTCGACGAGCACGCCGACGTTGTAGTCCATACCCAGCACGCGCAAGTCGAGGTCGCCCTGGCCATTGACGGTCAGGCCGGGGATACGTGCCTTGAGGTCGGGGTTGCTGGCCACGCCGTTGCGTACCACCAGGCTGCCGCGCAGCTCTTCGAACGGTGTGTCCTTGCCGCGCGGTTCACCGCTGAGGGTCTTGCGGTTGAGGGTGGCGATAGCCTGGCACAGCTGCTGCTCCAGGTTGGCGTTGACCAGCACGCCATCATTGATGGTGAAGTTTGCCTTGCCGTTGAGGGTATCGACCAGTGCCTTCTGGCTGTTACCCGTCGCGGTGAGATCGCTGGTGAGGGTCAGCAGGCCTTTGACCGGCGGGGACTGCTCCTTGCCTTCGCTTTTGATGAAGTGCTCAACCGGCACGCGGGTGATCTTGGTGTTCACGCCAACCTGCGGCACCGCTGGGCGCACGTCGACACTGCCCTTGGCGTCGAAGCTGCCGTTGTAGAGGCCGCCGCGCAGGCTTTGCAGGGTTACCAGGCCCCCTTGAGCGGTGGCCTGCAGCTGGGCGTCGCTGATCGGCAGCTTGTCGAGGGTCAGCGAGCCGAAGGACAGGTCGGCTTGCAGGTCGAGCACCCGCAGGCGGTCCACCGGCAGCAGCTTGTCATTGCTCCAGGCCACCTGGGTCGGGGCGTTTGGCAGCGGCGAGTTGCCTGGGCTGGCCACGGCGCTGGCCTCTTGCTGCTGCACTTCGCTCTGGCGCGCGGCTGTGGCGCCCTTGGCCTCTTCGCTCTTGGCCAGCAGGTAGCGGTCGGCATCGAACTTGTCGCCTTTGAGCTGCAGGCGCAGGGCCTGCTTGGCGAAGTCTTCCACGGCCACGCGGCCGGTGAAGGTGCTGTCGTCCAGTTTTACCGCCAGGTCGGCAAGCGTCAGGCTGTTCGGCGTGCCCTGCAGACGGGTCACCAGCTCCAGCTTGGCGAAGGCGGCCGGGTCGTTGGTGGCGGGCAGCGGGTGGCCGATGCTGTCGAGGAAGGTGCGCAGGTTGAACTGGGCGATCGACAGGCCACCGCTGAGCTGCGGCTCCTTGTCCAGGTCGCGCAGGTTCAGTTCACCGAGTGCGCGCATTTGGTTGGCCGAGATCTTCAGGCCGTTCCACGAGGCAACGTTGGCCGCCATGTCGACCAGCAACTGGCCTTGGGCGGCGAAGGCTACGGTCTTGCCGCCGGTTGGCTCGCCCGAGGTCTCGCCCGACAGGCGCATGTCTTCGAAGTTGTAGCGCTTGAGCTTGCGGTCAAAGCGCAGCTCGCCGGCCAGTTCGGTACGGGCCTTGAGGCTCGGTTGGCTGGCACCGAGGAAGGCGCTGGCCTTGAGCGCGATGTTCGCGCCCTCATGCACGGGGCCGGTGCTCAGCTGGATGCTTTCGGCGCTGTAGCTCTTGCCGCTCTGGGCATCGGTGTACTGCACCCGGGCGTTGTTCACGGTCAGGCTGTCGATGTCGAGCTTGAGTGTGCGTTCGGTGCCGCCGTCCGACGGTGCGGCAGGTTGCTCCGCAGGTGCCGGTGCGTTGGCAGTGGCATCACCCTGAGGCGGCAGCGGTTTGCCGATGTCCTGCCAGTTGCCATGGCCCTGCTCGTCGCGGGTCAGGTTCAGGTTCAGGCCCTCGACGCGCACGTCGCTCATCTGTATTTCGCGGCGCAGCAAGGGCAGCACGCGTACCGACAGGCCGAGCATCTGCAGGTCGGCAAACGGTTCGGTGGGCTTGTTCAGGGTGGCGATGCTGGCCTCATGCAGCTCCAGGCCCAACCAGGGGAACAGGCTCCAGCCGATGTCGCCGTTGAGGGTCAGCTCGACATGGGCCTTGTCGCGCGCCAACTGGCGGATCTCGTCTTTGTAGTCGTTGGGATCGAAGAGGTGGGTCAGGGCAAAGCCCAGTGCCACGATGATCAGCAGCAACCCGAGAAGCCCCAGTCCCAGGATTTTGCCGAACGCTTTCATGGGCGAGTCCTTGTAGTCCGTTTTTGAATTTCAAGCGGCTGAGTATAGCGCCGCCGGGGTGGGCCCTGAGAATCCGACAAGAGATACAGGGCATTTCCTACTAATGGATCAGGTAGTGCTGGTTTCGACAGCCTGATTTTTGACAGTTCCGCGCAGGCCGTGATGGCCCTGTCGCCGGCAAGCCGGCTCCCACAGGGACCCCCATTGCCCTTGAGAGCAGTGGGGTTAATTGTGGGAGCCGGCTTGCCGGCGATGGGCTGCAAAGCAGCCCCTTGCACTGCCATATGTCATCCGCGTTCCAAGCTTGAGCGTTCTGGGCCTATAATGGAGCCCTTTTCGCCCAATGATTTTGCGGAGCTGGTGATGGTCGAACGTAAGGCTTCCGTCGAGCGCAATACCCTGGAAACCCAGGTCAAGTGCTCGATCAACCTCGATGGCAGTGGCAAGGCTCGATTCGATATCGGCGTGCCTTTCCTTGAACACATGCTCGACCAGATCGCCCGCCATGGGCTGATCGATCTGGATATCGAATGCAAGGGTGACCTGCATATCGACGATCACCATACCGTCGAAGACGTCGGTATTACCCTGGGCCAGGCATTCGCCCAGGCCATTGGCGACAAGAAAGGCATCTTCCGCTACGGCCACGCCTACGTGCCGCTGGATGAAGCCCTGTCGCGCGTGGTCATCGACTTCTCCGGTCGCCCGGGCCTGCAGATGCACGTGCCCTTCACCCGCGCCACGGTCGGTGGCTTCGATGTCGACCTGTTCCAGGAGTTCTTCCAGGGCTTCGTCAATCACGCCCTGGTGTCCCTGCACATCGACAACCTGCGTGGTCACAACACCCACCACCAGATCGAAACCGTGTTCAAGGCCTTCGGCCGCGCCCTGCGCATGGCCGTGACCCTGGACGAGCGGATGGCCGGGCAGATGCCATCCACCAAGGGATGCCTGTAAATGCAGACGGTAGCCGTAATCGACTATGGCATGGGCAACCTGCACTCGGTGGCCAAGGCGCTGGAGCACGTCGGCGCCGGCAAGGTGCTGGTCACCAGCGACGCCGCGGTGATCCGCGAGGCTGACCGCGTGGTGTTCCCAGGCGTCGGCGCGATTCGCGACTGCATGGCCGAGATCCGCCGCCTGGGCTTTGACAGCCTGGTCCGCGAAGTCAGCCAGGACCGTCCGTTCCTCGGTATCTGCGTGGGCATGCAAGCCTTGCTCGACCACAGCGAAGAGAACGATGGCGTCGACTGCATCGGCCTGTTCCCCGGCCAGGTGCGCTTCTTCGGCAAGGGCCTGGAAGAAGACGGCGAGCACCTGAAAGTGCCGCACATGGGTTGGAACGAGGTCAGCCAGACCATCGACCACCCGCTGTGGCACGACATCCCGGAGCGTGCGCGCTTCTACTTCGTGCACAGCTACTACATCAATGCCGGCAAGCCGGGGCAGGTGGTCGGTCGCGGCCACTACGGCGTCGACTTCGCCGCTGCGCTGGCCGAAGGTTCGCGCTTTGCCGTGCAGTTCCACCCGGAGAAGAGCCATACCCATGGCCTGCAGCTGCTGCAGAACTTCGTCGCCTGGGACGGTCGCTGGTAAATGAGCAGGTCGAAGACCAAGGCCCCGGTCATCACCCTGGCCCCCGAACAGGAGCGCGAGGCGCTCGATACCCTCAAGCGTTTTCTCGAAGACCGTTTCGAGTTGCAGCTGGGGTCGTTCGAAGTGGCCGAGGTCCTCGACGTGTTCAGCAAAGAGATTGCACCCCATTACTACAACAGGGCGATTGCCGATGTTCAGCTGCACCTCAAGGAGCGGTTCGAGAGCATCGAAAGCGACCTGTGGGCACTCGAGAAGCCCTGAAACCCAACAAATAGACAGGTTCCCAAGATGCTGATTATCCCCGCTATCGATCTGAAGGACGGTGCCTGCGTGCGCCTGCGCCAGGGCCGCATGGAAGACTCCACGGTATTTTCCGACGACCCGGTGAGCATGGCCGCCAAGTGGGTCGAGGGTGGCTGCCGCCGCCTGCACCTGGTCGACCTCAACGGCGCCTTCGAAGGCCAGCCGGTCAACGGTGAGGTAGTCACTGCCATCGCCAAGCGCTACCCGAACCTGCCGATCCAGATCGGCGGCGGCATCCGTTCGCTGGAAACCATCGAGCACTACGTCAAGGCTGGCGTCAGCTACGTGATCATCGGCACCAAGGCGGTCAAGCAGCCTGAGTTCGTTGCCGAAGCCTGCAAGGCGTTCCCGGGCAAGGTCATCGTCGGCCTGGACGCCAAGGACGGCTTCGTCGCCACCGACGGCTGGGCTGAAGTGAGCTCGGTGCAGGTCATCGACCTGGCCAAGCGTTTCGAGGCCGATGGCGTCTCGGCGATCGTCTACACCGACATCGCCAAGGACGGGATGATGCAAGGCTGCAACGTGCCGTTCACCAAGGCACTGGCCGAAGCCACCCGCATTCCTGTGATCGCTTCCGGTGGCATCCACAACCTGGGCGACATCAAGGCCCTGCTGGACGCCAAGGCCCCGGGCATCATCGGCGCCATCACCGGCCGTGCCATCTACGAAGGCACCCTCGATGTCGCCGAGGCCCAGGCCTTCTGCGACAACTACCAAGGCTGAGGACTGAACCATGGCACTGGCCAAGCGCATCATCCCTTGCCTGGACGTGGACAACGGCCGGGTGGTCAAGGGCGTCAAGTTCGAGAACATCCGTGATGCCGGCGACCCGGTGGAAATCGCCCGTCGCTACAACGAGCAAGGTGCCGACGAAATCACTTTCCTCGACATCACGGCGAGCGTCGATGGCCGCGACACCACGCTGCATACCGTCGAGCGCATGGCCAGCCAGGTGTTCATCCCGCTGACCGTGGGCGGTGGCGTGCGCACCGTGCAGGACATCCGCAACCTGCTCAATGCCGGTGCCGACAAGGTCTCGATCAACACGGCCGCGGTGTTCAACCCGGAGTTCGTGGGTGAGGCGGCGGACCGTTTCGGTTCGCAGTGCATCGTGGTTGCCATCGATGCCAAGAAGGTGTCCGGGCCGGGTGAAACCCCGCGCTGGGAGATCTTCACCCACGGCGGGCGCAAGCCGACCGGGCTGGATGCGGTGGAGTGGGCGAAGAAGATGGAAGGCCTGGGTGCCGGTGAGATCCTGCTGACCAGCATGGACCAGGACGGCATGAAGAACGGCTTTGACCTGGGGGTTACCCGGGCCATCAGCGATGCGTTGGGGATTCCGGTGATTGCTTCGGGGGGTGTGGGTAACCTGCAGCACCTGGCGGACGGGATTCTGGAAGGGCATGCCAGTGCGGTGCTGGCGGCGAGTATCTTCCACTTTGGCGAGTACACGGTGCCTGAAGCCAAGGCCTATATGGCTTCGCGCGGGATCGTCGTTCGCTGATTCAGTGATTGGGGCCGCCTTGCGGCCCATTCGCGGGACAAGCCCGCTCCCACAGGTTACATGCAGCTCTTGAGAAAAGAGGTGGACCTGTGGGAGCGGGCTTGTCCCGCGAATGGGCTGCAAAGCAGCCCCAATAGCTTCACCCGTGATTCTTGCCGAGCAACGCGTGATAAAGCTCGGTATCCCCCAGTATCCCCACCACCTTGTCGTTATCCTGCAGCACCAGCTTGTTGCCCGTCTGATAACGAATCCGCAGCGCTTCGCGCATGCCGATATCGGCATTCACCAGCGTCGGCCGACGCTCCAGCAGATCCACATCCTCCCCCGGCGCCCAGTTCTGCAGATCCAGCCCGTTCTGCCCCTGGCGAGCGCGCTTGAGCGAGCCGCCTTCGCCCAGGTCCAGCCACGAGTCGATACTCGGGTCCAGACACACCGACCCATTGATCCGCTTGCAGTTGTCCAGCGTGCGCATCAGGCTGCGACCGCACAACACGTTCAGCGGGTTGGTGTGGGCCACGAAAGTCCGCACATATTCGTCAGCCGGGTTGAGCACGATCTCTTCAGGCTTGCTGTACTGGATGATCCGCCCGTCCTTCATGATGGCGATGCGGCTACCCAGCTTCAGCGCCTCGTCCAGGTCATGGCTGACGAACACGATGGTCTTGCTCAGCTTGTTCTGCAGCGCCAGCAGTTCATCCTGCAGGCCCTGGCGGATCAGCGGGTCGAGGGCCGAAAACGGCTCGTCCATCAGCAGGATGTCGGCATCCATCGCCAGCGCACGGGCCAGGCCCACGCGCTGCTGCATGCCGCCGGACAGCTCGTCCGGTTTTTTATTGCGCCACTGGGTCAGGCCCACCAGCTCCAGTTTTTCATCGACCAGCTTGCGCCGCTCTTTCTCCGGGCGACCCTGCATTTCCAGGCCAAAGCTGATGTTCTCGCGAACGGTCAGCCAGGGCATCAGGGCGAACTTCTGGAACACCATGGCGATGCGCTTGGTGCGCATCATCTTCAGTTCTGCCGGGGTGCAGTGGGCAATGTCGATGTGCTTGCCTTCGTGCTCGACGAACAGCTTGCCGCGGCTCACGGTGTTGAGGCCGTTGATGCAGCGCAGCAGGCTCGACTTGCCCGAACCGGACAGGCCCATCAGCACGCAGATCTCGCCCTTGTTGATGTCCAGGTTGGCCTTTTCGACACCCACCACCAGGCCGGTCTGCTTGAGGATCTGCTCGCGGGTCTTGCCCTGGTCGAGCAGCGCCAGCGCTTCGCGCGGCTTGTTGGAGAAGATGACGTCGACGTCTTCGAAGCGAATGATGCTCATGCCTCACCCCTTACCGGCAGTTCCGGTTGCTTGCAGATACGGTCGAGCATGATCGCCAGCAGCACGATCGCCAGGCCCGCTTCGAAGCCCAGGGAGATATCGGCGGTGTTCAGTGCGTTGACCACAGGTTTGCCCAGGCCGTCGGCGCCGACCAGGGCGGCGATCACCACCATCGACAGCGACAGCATGATGCACTGGGTGACGCCCGCAGCGATGCTCGGCATGGCATGGGGCAGTTCGATACGGGTCAGCAACTGGCGCCGCGAGCAGCCAAAGGCCTTGCCGGCGTCCAGCAGCTCCTGCGGTACGTCGCAGATGCCCAGGTAAGTGAGGCGAATTGGCGCGGCGATGGCGAACACCACCGTGGAGATCAGCCCCGGCACCACACCCAGGCCGAACAGGGTCAGGGTGGGGATCAGGTAAACGAAGGTCGGCACCGTCTGCATCAGGTCGAGCACCGGGCGCATGGCGGTATAGAACATCGGCTTGTGCGCGGCGAGGATGCCCAGCGGCACGCCGATGGCCACGCAGACCACCGTGGCGAAGGTGACCTGCGCCAGGGTTTCCATGGTTTCCTGCCAGTAACCCAGGTTGAGGATCAGCAGGAAGGAGAGGGCGACGAATACCGTCAGTGCCCATTTGCGCTGAATCAGGTGCGCGAGGGCGGCAAACAAGGCAATCAGTACGAACGGGTTGAACCAGGTAAGGGCACTGGTGACGCCATGGATCATGAATTCCAGGCCTTGCGCAATGGCGTCGAAGTAGCTGGCGCCATTCTGGGTCAACCATTCGACGAATGAGGCGATGTACTGCCCCAGGGGTATTTTCTGATCGATAAGCATGATAGCGAGCTTCCACCTGCAAATGATTGAAATCAGTCCGAGGCGGGCATGGGCCCGCCCCGCGGTGTTGCCATAGCGTCTTGCGTTATTGCGTCAGTTTGGCCTTGGCCGCCTCAAGGCCGGGTTTGCCATCCACGGTGGTAACGCCGGCCAGCCAGGTGTCCAGCTTGCCGGGGTTGGCCTTGATCCATTTCCTGGCGGCGTCGTCGGGCTTCATCTTGTCGTCCAGGACATAGCCCATCATGGTGCTTTCATCCTTGAGCTCGAACGACAGGTTCTTCAGCAGTTGCCCGACGTTGCTGCATTCCTGTGCATAGCCCTTGCGGGTGTTGGTAAGAACAGTGGCCTTGCCGAAGTCGGGTCCGAAGAAGTCGTCGCCCCCGGTCAGGTACTGCATCTTGAAGCGGGTGTTCATCGGGTGCGGTTCCCAGCCCAGGAACACGATGGATTCGCCACGTTTCTCCGCCCGGTCGACCTGCGACAGCATGCCGGCCTCGCTCGACTGCACGATCTTGAAGCCGGCGTCCTTCAGGCCGAAGGCGTTCTTGTCGATCATGCTCTGGATGGTGCGGTTACCGTCGTTGCCGGGCTCGATGCCGTAGATCTTGCCGTCCAGTTCCTTCTTGAACTTGGGAATGTCGGCGAAATCCTTCAGGCCCTTGTCATACAGCGCCTGGGGCACGGCCAAGGTGTACTTGGCGTTTTCCAGGTTGGCGCGAACCGTCTCGACAGTGCCGGCATCGCGGTACTGTTTGATGTCGTTCTCCATGGTCGGCATCCAGTTGCCGAGAAACACGTCCAGGTCCTTGCCGGCGGCCAGCGACTTGTAGGTCACCGGTACCGAGATCATGGTGGTGTGGGTCTTGTAACCCAGGGCTTCGAGCACGACGCTGGTGGTTGCGGTGGTCACGGTGATGTCGGTCCAGCCGACGTCCGAGAAGCGTACCGTCTGGCACTGCTCGGGTTCGGCGGCCTGGGCCAGCAACGGTGCTGAGAGCATCGCAACCAGCAACAGCGAGGGTGAACCTTTCATGGATGGACTCCTGTGATTTTATCTTCGGGTTCGCGAGGGTCGCCGGGCTTTCTCAGGGTCCGGTCGACCAGGCCTGCAGAGGGCAGGTTGCGAGGCCGTGCAATACGAGTCGCTTTCGATAATCCTCCAGCACAGGGCTTACGCCTACTGGTGGGGTCGTAACCAGTACGCAACGGGTCGTATCCAGTACGGGCGATGTCGCATATGGATTTTTCCACCTCCGCGGCCGCGTTTTTGCGTCACCAGAGCGCTGGAAAGCGGCGCGCAGGCGGCGCAAAACAGCGCGGCGCTGCTGGACAAAAGTACGTCGGTTGCAGACGGCGAGGAGGGCGGCAAAACCCCGATGATGCGTGCATTCGTGGCGGCTCGCAGCTTCAGCCTAGCAGTTGCCCCGCCCTGCGCATGGCGCGCAGAGACAAGCCCAGCAAGAGGTGAAGCGACAATGGCCATCAGCGTGTTCGACCTGTTCAAGATCGGTGTCGGTCCCTCCAGCTCCCACACCGTCGGCCCCATGCGTGCCGGTGCCCTGTTCGTCCAGGGCCTGCGCGAACGCGGCGAGCTGGAGCGGGTGAAACGGATCGAGGTGCAGCTGTACGGTTCGCTTTCGGCCACTGGCATCGGCCACGGCACCGACAACGCCACCATCATGGGCCTGATGGGCGAATGGCCGGACGCCATCGACCCGACCCAGATCATCCCGCGCATCGCCGACCTGCGTGAAACCGACACCCTGCTGCTGGACGGCCGCCTGCCCATCGAATTCGTCTGGGCGCGCGACATGCGCCTGCTGGACGAGAACCTGCCGTACCACCCCAACGCCATGACCCTGGTTGCCGAAGGCGAGCAGGGCGAGCTGCACCGCGACACCTATTACTCGGTGGGCGGCGGTTTCGTGGTCGATGCCGCCCAGGCCGCCAGTGGCGTGCTGGATGCCGACCAGACGGTGCTGCCCTACGATTTCAACAGCGCCGCCGAACTGCTGCGCCTGTGCAAGCAAAACGACCTCAGCGTGTCGCAATTGATGATGGCCAACGAGAAGGTCTGGCGCAGCGAGGAGGAGATCCACGCCGGCCTGCACAAGCTCTGGGAGGCGATGCAGGAATGCGTCAACAACGGCCTCAAGTACGAAGGCACGCTACCGGGCGGGCTGAATGTGCGTCGCCGCGCCGCCAAGTTGCATCGCAGCCTGCAAGAGATCGGCAAGCCCAACGTGATCGGCTCGACCATGAGCGCCATGGAGTGGGTCAACCTGTTCGCCCTGGCGGTCAACGAAGAGAACGCCGCCGGCGGGCGCATGGTCACCGCGCCCACCAACGGCGCGGCCGGCATCATCCCGGCGGTGCTGCACTACTACATGCGCTTCAGCGATGTGGTGGACGACTCCAACGTGGTCGACTTCTTCCTCGGCGCCGCCGCCGTGGGCATTCTGTGCAAGAAGAACGCATCCATTTCCGGTGCCGAGGTCGGTTGCCAGGGTGAGGTCGGTTCGGCGTGCGCCATGGCGGCGGCGGGCCTGGCCGAAGTACTGGGCGCAACGCCGGCACAGGTGGAAAACGCCGCCGAGATCGCCCTGGAGCACAACCTGGGGCTGACCTGCGACCCGGTTGGCGGGTTGGTTCAGGTGCCGTGCATCGAGCGCAACGCGATTGCTGCGGTCAAAGCGATCAACGCCGTGCAGATGGCCCTGCGGGGCGACGGCGAGCACTTCATTTCCCTCGATCAGGTGATCCGCACCATGCGCGACACCGGTGCCGACATGCACGACAAGTACAAAGAGACCTCGCGCGGTGGCCTGGCCGTCAGCGCCATCGAATGCTGACACCCTGGGCTGGCCCCTTCGCGGGACAAGCCCGCTCCCACAGGTTGATCACAGGCCCCGGGTTCTGTGGTGGTACCTCTGGGAGCGGGCTTGCCCCGCGAAGGGGTCGCCGCATTCCTAAAGGGGGCACTACACGCGGTGGCGCCCTGTTCTGGAGCACTGCCGGCCGTCGGATGTCGCTATCGGTGCGGGCGTTGTCGGTGACACTCAAGAGTGTCGTTTCTGGGAAACCTGCACTGCGCGTGTCACCAAATTGCTCACCAGTTACACCAGGCGCGCTAGCTCGGCGGTTTGCGACGACTGACCAATCCATGCAAGAGCCTGAATCAGCCCAGTAAAGACGTCGTTTTCAGTTTTTTTCGAATGACCGTTCAACTTCAGGCACGGCGTTTGCGTTGAGATTGGCAAAACCCCCGGAAAGTGACCGAGGGGTCATAACAAGAAATCAGTGCCCGCCTGTGGCACACCCAGCATTTGTGTGAGGAGAAATCGCGATGACGTCGTACACCTCCGGGAATCCAACCCAGAACCGCACAGCACCCCAGTCCATCGGGTTTCTTCTATTGGACAACTTCACCCTCATTTCCCTCGCATCGGCCGTCGAGCCGCTGCGCATGGCCAACCAGCTGTCCGGGCGCGAGCTGTATCGCTGGCATACCCTGACGGTCGACGGTGGCCAGGTGTGGGCCAGCGATGGCCTGCAGATCACCCCGGATGCAGCCATCAGCAATGCACCGCCCATGGACACCGTGATCGTCTGCGGTGGCGTTGGCATTCAGCGTTCGGTCACTCGTGAGCACGTTACCTGGCTGCAGGCCCAGGCCCGCCAGTCGCGTCGCCTTGGCGCGGTGTGCACCGGTAGCTGGGCGCTGGCCTGTGCCGGCTTGCTCGACGGCTTCGACTGCAGCGTGCACTGGGAATGCCTGGCCGCGATGCAGGAGGCCTTCCCGCGGGTGAACATGAGCACCCGCCTTTTCACCCTCGACCGCAACCGCTTCACCAGCTCCGGCGGCACTGCGCCGCTGGACATGATGCTGCACCTGATCAGCCGGGATCACGGCCGCGAGCTGTCGGCGGCGATCTCCGAAATGTTCGTCTACGAGCGCATCCGCAACGAGCAGGACCACCAGCGTGTGCCGCTTAAGCACATGCTCGGCACCAACCAGCCGAAGCTGCAGGAAATCGTCGCGCTGATGGAAGCCAACCTCGAAGAGCCGATCGACCTGGATGAGCTGGCGGTGTATGTGGCGGTATCGCGGCGCCAGCTTGAGCGGTTGTTCCAGAAGTACCTGCACTGCTCGCCGTCGCGCTATTACCTGAAGCTGCGCCTGATCCGCGCGCGTCAGCTGCTCAAGCAGACGCCGATGTCGATCATCGAAGTGGCGTCGGTGTGTGGCTTTGTGTCCACGCCGCACTTCTCCAAGTGCTACCGCGAGTATTTCGGCATTCCGCCGCGGGATGAGCGAGTCGGTTCCAACACCGCGCAGCAGGTGGCGATGATGCCGATTCCGCAGGCCATGGCCCTGTCGCCGCACAGTGGCCCGATGGCGGCGCTGAGCCAGGCGCGCAACGAGTCGACGTTTGCCAGTGTGAGGCTCTGATACCGAGTCGCCTTTTTCGCGGGACAAGCCCGCTCCCACAGGATCACCGCTGACTCAGATTCAGCGGGAGACCTGTGGGAGCGGGCTTGTCCCGCGAAGAGGCCGGTATAGGGAGTTGTTCAAGCGCGCTTGTTGAAACTCGCCAACGCTGGCAAAAGCTGCTTTTCGATCGCCTGGCGCACCGCCGGCAAAATCGTCGCACTACCGGTATACATCTGCTCGACCATGCCCTTGAGCGCACGGGCATTGGGCTCGGTCAGCCCGCGTACCACCGCCTCGCAGGCCTGCTCGGCAGTGGCCCCGGCGGGGATGTCGAAACCGCGCGCGCGCAGGTGGCCTGCCAGGTCGTCCTGATCAATCAAATCCGCATGCATCATGGCTGTTGTCCCTTTTATCGCGAAGAGAGTGCTGCTTGATTCACGACCGATTCTGTGACGAGCACGACAGCCCCGCAAGGGCAGAATGTCGCAATGGCTGCTTTGACTAAGAACAGGTCGTTTACGGCTAAATCCCCTGCAGGGGAAGCCAGCACACTGGGGCCATTCACGGTACCAGAGGGTTTGGTCACCCTCGCTCACGCACAGTGGATGTTGCTCGCTCTCTTGGCCCCGGATGCTCACGGCTTTCCGGGGCTATTTTTTTTCTGCGCCGGCCCTTTCGCGGGGCAAGCCCGCTCCCACAGGGATACTGCCGTTCTCAAGAACTCATGGAAACCTGTGGGAGCGGGCTTGCCCCGCGAATACGGTATTTCAGGACTGCGCGGGAAGGGCAATCACACGGCCGGTGAATTGAGGGGCAAGCAGACCTTGCTGTTCATCCACCAGCCCTTGCAGCAGTTCCACGCTACGTTCACTGAACGGCGCCGACTTCGGCCCTGCCAGGTCGACATGCAGCAACATCTGCTCGCTGGCCGCCAAGGCCTCGTCGAACCCCGCCCGATGCAGGCTGTGATACACCTGCAGGCGCTTGCGGTCGAACCCGACGATCTGCGTTTGCACCCACACTTCAGTGCCCAGCTTTACTTCGTGCAGGTAGTTGATGTGCGCCTCCAGGGTGAACAGCGACTGGCCACTCTGGCCACGGCTATCGGCGTCCAGGCCGATGCGCTCCATCAGCGCATCGGTGGCGTAGCTGAAGATCAGCAGGTAGAAGGCATCGCGCAGATGCCCGTTGTAGTCGACCCAGTCCTCCTGGACTGGGGTGCGGTAGGTGATCAGTGCGGGCATCGTGGCCTCCTCAGTCGCTGAATGACATGCCGTGGCTGGCCTTGCTGGTTTTCACCGCTTCCAGCACCGCCAGCAGGGTGTCATCACGATAGCGCTCAAGTGCGGCGATGCTGCGTTCGCCCAGTTGCTCCGAGGTGCCGTCCACCACATCGTCGATCAGCTTGTCGGTCAGCTCGGGTGCCGGCAGGTAGGTCCAGGGCAGCTTCAGCGCCGGGCCGAACTGCGACATGAAGTGGCGCATGCCAGCATCGCCACCGGCGAGCGTGTAGGTGAGGAAAGTACCCATGAACGACCAGCGCAGGCCGGCGCCGAAGCGGATGGCATCGTCGATTTCACCCGTGGTGGCGACACCGTCGTTGACCAGGTGCAGCGCCTCGCGCCACAGCGCTTCGAGCAGGCGGTCGGCGATGAACCCCGGGACTTCCTTGCGCACGTGCAGTGGGCGCATGCCCAGTGCGGTATAGATGGTCTTGGCGGCCTCGATGGCTTCGGGGGCGGTACGGTTACCGCCGACGATCTCCACCAGCGGCAGCAGGTACACCGGGTTGAACGGGTGGCCGACCACGCAGCGTTCGGGGTGGCTGGCCGACTCGTAGAATTCGCTGGGCAGCAGGCCCGAGGTGCTGGAGCCGATGATGGCGTTGGGCTTGGCGGCGGCGCTGATCTTCGCATGCAGGTCGAGCTTGAGGTCCAGGCGCTCTGGCGCGCTTTCCTGGATGAAGTCGGCGTCGCGGACACATTCCTCGATGGTGGCAACGAACTTCAGACGGTCCTGCGCCGCGCCAGGTGCCAGGCCCTGTTTTTCCAGCGCAGGCCAGGCGTTGGCGATGCGCTTGCGCAGCGCCTGCTCGGCACCCGGTGCCGGGTCCCAGGCGACCACGTCCAGGCCGTGGGCCAGGGCGCGGGCGACCCAGCCGCTGCCGATCACGCCGCTACCCAGGGCGGCGAAGGTCTTGATCTCGGTGATGAAGGGCATATCGGTCTCCTGAAGGGATCAGCGGCGCTTGAGGTTCATTTTTTCCCGGCCTTCTGCCGGGGACAGGACGCGGCCACCCATGCGGGTGATGATCTCGGCCGCGCGCTCCACCAGTTGGCCGTTGCTGGCCAGCACGCCACGGTCCAGGTACAGGTTGTCTTCCAGGCCGACCCGCACGTTGCCGCCGAGCAGCACCGCTTGTGCGGCCATCGGCATCTGCATGCGACCGATGCCGAAACCGGCCCAGGTGACGTTGGCCGGCAGGTTGTCGACCATCGCCTTCATGGTGGTGGTGTCGGCCGGCGCGCCCCACGGGATGCCCAGACACAGCTGGAACAGCGGGTCTTCGAGCAGGCCTTCTTTCATCATCTGCTTGGCGAACCACAGGTGGCCGGTGTCGAAGATTTCCAGCTCGGCCTTCACGCCCAGTTCGGTGATGCGTTTGGCACCGGCGCGCAGTTGCGCGGGGGTGGAAACGTAGATGGCGTTGCCGTCGCCGAAGTTGAGGGTGCCGCAGTCCAGGGTGCAGATTTCCGGCAGCAGCGCCTCGACATGGGCCAGGCGCTCCAGCGGGCCGATCAGGTCGGTGCCTGGGCCGAATTCCATGGGGGTTTCGCCTGGGCCGATTTCCAGGTCGCCGCCCATGCCGGCAGTGAGGTTGACGATGACATCGACGTCGGCTTCGCGGATGCGCTCCATGACCTCGCGGTAGAGGTTCACGTCGCGGCTGAAGCGGCCGGTTTGCGGGTCGCGGACGTGGCAATGGACCACGGTGGCGCCGGCCTTTGCGGCTTCGACGGCGGATTCGGCGATCTGCTTGGGGGTGACGGGGACCAGGTGGCTCTTGGCGACCGTGTCGCCAGCGCCGGTGAGGGCGCAGGTGATGATGACGTCGTGGTTCATGGCGGTTCCTTGTGGTATCTGTGGTGGCCCTATCGCCGGCAAGCCGGCTCCCACAGGGTTTGCGCAGAACCCTGATTCAGTGGACATCCTGTGGGAGCCGGCTTGCCGGCGATGAGGCCCTGTCAGTTGGCGGTGAGCTTGAGGTTGTCCGCAGCAGGCTTGCCATCGAAGGTGGTCACACCCTCAAGCCAGCGCGCCTTGTCCTCGGGGTGGTCCTTGAGCCACTGGCGGGCTGACGCCAGGGCGTCCTTGTGGTCGAGCAGCGGCTGCATCATGCGGCTCTCGTCCTCGGCGCTGAAGTTCAGGTTGGCCAGCAGGCGGTGGGCGTTGGGGCAGCGGTCGGCATAGTCCGGGGCGGTCACCGTCCATACCGTGGCACGGCCTTCGTCAGGCCCCAGGGCATCCTGGCTTTCACCCAGGTAGGCCATGTCGATGTTCACGTTCATCGGGTGCGGCGCCCAGCCGAAGAACACCACTGCTTCCTTGCGCCGCACCGAGCGGTCGACGGCGGCGAGCATGCCGGCTTCGCTGGACTCGACCAGCTGGAACTTGCCCAGGTCGAACTGGTTCCTGGTGATCATCGCCTTGATCTGGGTGTTGGCCCCGGAACCGGGCTCGATGCCATAGATCTTGCCGCCCAGCTCCTTCTCGAACTTGTGAATGTCGGCGAAGGTCTTCAGGCCCTTGTCATACAGGTACTTCGGCACGGCCAGGGTGGCCCGGGCGTCTTCCAGGCTCGGCTTGTCGAGCACCTTGACCTGCTGGGCATCGATGAACGGGGTGATGGTCTGGGTCATGATCGGGTTCCAGTAACCCAGGAACATGTCCAGGCGTTTGTCGCGGATGCCGGCAAAGATGATCTGCTGCGAGGCGCTGGTCTGCTTGGTCTGGTAACCCAGGCCGTCGAGCAGCACCTGGGCCATGGCGCTGGTGGCGATGACGTCGGTCCAGTTGACCACGCCCAGGCGCACGTTCTTGCAAGCCGCGGGTTCTGCGGCGAAAAGCGGGGTAGCGACGATGCTGCTCAGGGCAAGGGACAACAGGCTGCGGCGGATCAAGCTGTGCATGGTGGCTCTCCATCGGCAGTGCATATTGTTATGGTGGGCGGCCTCTGCGGACCGTGTGGATACGCTACGCCGCTGGCGGGGTGGAAATTCGCACCCTGGCGACCAACAATTGCACGCAAGCGACCACCTCCACTGTGGAGCATTCGATGCCGGACACCATCCACTTTCTTTTGCTGCCGGGCTTTTCCGCCATGGGCTTCATCAGCGCCCTGGAGCCACTGCGCGTAGCCAACCGTTTTCGCGGCCCGTTGTACCGCTGGCGCGTGCTCAGCCTGGACGGTGGCCCGGTGCAGGCGAGCAATGGCATGTCGGTGAACGCCGATGGCGCGCTGGCCCAGGAAGCGCCCGGGCGCATGTTGCTGGTGGTGGCAGGGTTCGACCCGCTGGCGCACTTCGGCCCTGCGCTGCAGCAAGGCCTGCGCCGCTTCGACCATGACGGGGTGATCCTCGGCGGTATCGACACCGGGGCCATGCTGCTGGCCGAGGCGGGTTTGCTCGACGGCTACCGGGCGACGTTGCACTGGGAGGCGCTGGACGCCTTCAAGGAGCGCTACCCGCGGCTGCAGGCGACTCAGGAACTGTTCGAGATCGACCGTCGGCGCATCACCTGTGCCGGCGGCACCGCCTCGATCGACCTGATGCTCGACCTGATCGCCCAGGCCCATGGCAGCGAACTGGCGGTGCAGGTGTCGGAGCAGTTCGTGCTCGGGCGTATCCGCCCGCGCCAGGACCACCAGCGCATGCAGATCGCCAGCCGCTATGGCATCAGCAACAAGAAGCTGGTGAAGGTGATTGGCGAGATGGAGCGCAATATCGAGCAGCCGCTCAATACCCAGGTGCTGGCCGATGCGGTGCAGGTGACCCGGCGGCAGCTGGAGCGGTTGTTTCGCCTGCACCTGGGGGACACGCCCAGTGGCTTTTATCTGCGCCTGCGGCTGGACAAGGCGCGGCAGCTGTTGCGCCAGACCGACATGAGCGTGCTGGAGGTGGCGGTGGCGTGCGGGTTCGAGTCGGCGTCGTATTTCACCCGGTGTTATCGGGTGCGGTTCGAGCGGTGTCCCAGGGAGGACCGGTTGGCGCGGGCGGTTTGAGGTGTGTCAGGGCTGGCCTCTTCGCGGGACAAGCCCGCTCCCACAAGTACTCCACAGCCCTCAGGTGCTGTGGGAGCGGGCTTGTCCCGCGAAGAGGCCGGTGCAGACTACTGCTGCCCGATGGTCTGCAGATACTCCGAGCGATCATCGCTACGCTGCGCCACGCATGTATTCCACGCCGCTTCAAAGGCCTTGCTGCCCGGCTTCTCGGCATAGGTCTCGACCTTGCAGTCGGCATCGCGCAACTGCGCCCACAGCTTCTCGGCCGCATCCATGCGCCCGGTGAGCGACGTGGCCTGATCCGCCTCATCGGCATACTGGTCGCGAATACGCTGGATCAGCTCGTCATAGGCAGACTTCAACTCACGTTCGGCGGTCTGCTTGTTGAACGCCGCGCAGGCGTAAGTCTGCTGGTCGCTTTCAACGTTGTCGCAAGGCGTGCTTTCTTCCTCACCGGCCTGCGCCCCACCGACGACGGCCAGCAGTACCAGCCATGCCATTGATTTCATCCGTTTTCCCCTTAACAGACTGACGAATGGCTGGGATTCTCGCTCAGCCAAAGGCAAGACGATAGCTTCCTGAAGAAATGTTCATGCAGGACCTGCGCAGGTCGTTATCGAGACTGTCTCTCATCCCCGAACGGCGGGCCAGACGGCCTGATGTCGCGCATTGACGCTTTCGGCAAACCCCCTGTCGTTTTTGCATCGGGGCGCTTCCAGCCGCAGGCATATGCTGGCCCCAAAGCGCCGGCAGAAGGTTTGGCGCAGCCCAACTGAATAAAAAGGGGACAGCCTGATGAGCCCAGCCGAACTTCACGCCGACAGCATCGTCATCGACGGCCTGATCATCGCCAAATGGAACCGCGAACTGTTCGAGGACATGCGCAAGGGCGGGCTGACTGCGGCCAACTGCACGGTGTCGGTCTGGGAAGGCTTCAAGGCTACCGTCGACAACATCGCCGCCAGCCAGAAGCTGATCCGCGAGAACGGCGACCTGGTGATGCCGGTGCGCACCACCGCCGACATCCGCAAGGCCAAGGAACTGGGCAAGACCGGCATCCTCTTCGGCTTCCAGAACGCCCATGCCTTCGAAGACCAGATCGGCTACGTCGACGTGTTCAAGCAGCTGGGCGTGGGCATCGTGCAGATGTGCTACAACACCCAGAACCTGGTCGGCACCGGCTGCTACGAGCGTGACGGCGGCCTGTCGGGCTTCGGCCGCGAGATCGTCGCCGAGATGAACCGCGTGGGCATCATGTGCGACCTGTCCCACGTCGGCTCCAAGACCTCCGAAGAAGTCATCCTCGAATCGAAGAAACCGGTGTGCTACTCCCACTGCCTGCCCTCGGGCCTGAAGGAGCACCCGCGCAACAAGTCGGACGAAGAACTGAAGTTCATCGCCGACCACGGCGGCTTCGTTGGCGTGACCATGTTCGCGCCGTTCCTGGCCAAGGGCATCGACTCGACCATCGACGACTACGCCGAAGCCATCGAGTACACCATGAACATCGTCGGTGAAGACGCCATCGGCATCGGCACCGACTTCACCCAGGGCCATGGCCAGGACTTCTTCGAATACCTGACCCACGACAAGGGCTACGCCCGTCGCCTGACCAACTTCGGCAAGATCATCAACCCGCTGGGCATTCGCACCGTCGGCGAGTTCCCCAACCTCACCGAAACCCTGCTCAAGCGCGGCCACTCCGAGCGTGTAGTGCGCAAGATCATGGGCGAGAACTGGGTCAACGTCCTCAAGGACGTCTGGGGCGAGTAAGCCGCTCTCCAAGCCTGATAGCCCCTGCCAGCAACGCCGGGGCACCCACATGAAAATTTTTATGGAGTTGAGTTTCCATGGCCAAGATCGCCCCGCAATTGCCAATCGAAGTCGACAGCGAGACCGGTGTCTGGACCAGCGACGCCCTGCCGATGCTGTATGTGCCACGCCATTTCTTCGTCAACAACCACATCGGCATCGAGGAAGTGCTGGGCGCCGACGCCTACGCCGAGATCCTCTACAAGGCCGGCTACAAGTCGGCCTGGCACTGGTGCGAGAAAGAAGCCGAGTGCCACGGCCTTGAAGGTGTGGCGGTGTTCGAGCACTACATGAAGCGCCTGTCGCAACGTGGCTGGGGCCTGTTCGAGATCCAGGACATCGACCTCGACAAGGGCACCTGCAGCGTCAAGCTCAAGCACTCGGCCTTCGTCTACGTGTATGGCAAGTGCGGGCGCAAGGTCGACTACATGTTCACCGGCTGGTTCGCCGGTGCCATGGACCAGATTCTCGCTGCCCGCGGCAGCAAGATCCGCACCGTGGCCGAACAGGTCTATGGCGGGTCGGAAGAAGGCCACGAAGATGGCCTGTTCGTTACAAAGCCGTTGTAAGCCGGAGAGAGCGTCATGGCATTCGAAGCAATGTTCCAGCCGATCCAGATCGGCAAACTGACCATCCGCAACCGCGTGCTCAGCACCGCGCACGCCGAGGTCTACGCCACTGACGGCGGCATGACTACCGACCGCTATGTGAAGTATTACGAAGAGAAGGCCAAGGGCGGCATCGGCCTGGCGATCTGCGGCGGCTCGTCGGTGGTGGCCATCGACAGCCCGCAGGAGTGGTGGGCGTCGGTCAACCTGTCGACCGACCGCATCATCCCGCACTTCCAGAACCTGGCCGACGCCATGCACAAGCATGGCGCCAAGATCATGATCCAGATTACCCACATGGGCCGTCGCTCGCGCTGGGACGGCTTCAACTGGCCGACCCTGATGTCGCCATCGGGTATCCGCGAACCGGTACACCGCGCCACCTGCAAGACCATCGAGGTGGAAGAGATCTGGCGCGTGATCGGCAACTACGCGCAAGCCGCGCGCCGTGCCAAAGAAGGCGGCCTGGACGGCGTCGAGCTGTCGGCCGTGCACCAGCACATGATCGACCAGTTCTGGAGCCCACGGGTCAACAAGCGTACCGACGAATGGGGCGGCACCTTCGAGGGCCGCATGAAGTTCGGCCTGGAAGTGCTCAAGGCCGTGCGCGCCGAGGTCGGTGACGACTTCTGCGTGGGCATGCGCATCTGCGGTGACGAATTCCACCCCGATGGCCTCAGCCACGAGGACATGAAGCAGATCGCCGCCTACTACGACGCGACCGGCATGATCGACTTCCTCGGCGTGGTCGGCTCGGGTTGCGACACCCACAACACCCTGGCCAACGTCATCCCCAACATGAGCTACCCGCCAGAGCCGTTCCTGCACCTGGCGGCCGGCATCAAGGAAGTGGTCAAGGTCCCGGTGCTGCACGCGCAGAACATCAAGGACCCGAACCAGGCCACGCGCATCCTCGAAGGCGGCTACGTGGACATGGTCGGCATGACCCGCGCGCACATCGCCGACCCGCACCTGATCGCCAAGATCAAGATGGGCCAGGTCGACCAGATCAAGCAGTGCGTCGGTGCCAACTACTGCATCGACCGCCAGTACCAAGGCCTGGATGTGCTGTGCATCCAGAACGCCGCGACCTCCCGTGAATACATGGGCGTGCCGCACATCATCGAAAAGACCACCGGGGCCAAGCGCAAGGTGGTGGTGGTCGGGGCCGGCCCAGCCGGCATGGAGGCCGCACGTGTGGCCGCCGAACGTGGCCACGACGTGACCGTGTTCGAGAAGAAGGATCAGATCGGCGGGCAGATCACCATCGCCGCCAAGGCACCGCAGCGCGACCAGATCGCCGGCATCACCCGCTGGTACCAGCTGGAGTTCGCCCGCCTGAAAGTCGACCTGCGCCTGGGTACCGCCGCCGACGTGGCGACCATCCAGGACCTGCGCCCGGACATCATCGTGCTGGCGGTCGGTGGCCATCCGTTCGTCGAGCAGAACGAGCACTGGGGCGCTGAAGAAGGGCTGGTGGTGAGCAGCTGGGACGTACTCGACGGCAAGGTCGCACCGGGCAAGAACGTGCTGGTGTACGACACCATCTGCGAGTTCACCGGCATGTCGACCGCGGACTTCCTGGCAGACAAGGGCAGCCAGGTCGAGATCGTCACCGACGACATCAAGCCGGGCGTGGCGATGGGCGGCACGACCTTCCCGACCTACTACCGCAGCATGTACCCGAAAGAAGTGATCATGACCGGCGACATGATGCTGGAGAAGGTCTACCGCGAGGGCGACAAGCTGGTGGCGGTGCTCGAGAACGAGTACACCGGCGCCAAGGAAGAACGCGTGGTCGACCAGGTCGTGGTGGAGAACGGCGTGCGTCCTGACGAGCAGCTGTACTACGCGTTGAAGGACGGTTCGCGCAACAAGGGCCAGATCGACGTGGAGGCGCTGTTCGCCATCAAGCCGCAGCCGATCCTCAGCCAGCCGGGCGAGGGCTACCTGCTGTACCGCATCGGCGACTGCGTGGCCCAGCGCAACGTGCATGCGGCGATCTACGACGCCTTGCGCCTGTGCAAGGATTTCTGATCCAGCGGACATATACGCCGTAGACCCCTGTGGGAGCCTCCCATGTTGAACACCCTTCTACCCATCCTGCTGTTCGCTGCCCTTGGCCTGGCGGTGCTCGGCGCCCTGCGCCGTGTGCGCATGTGGCGACGTGGCCGGCCATCGCAGGTCAATCTGCTCGGCGGCCTGCTGGCGATGCCGCGTCGCTACCTGGTGGACCTGCACCATGTGGTCGAGCGCGACAAGTACATGTCCAAGACCCACGTGGCCACCGCGGGCGGCTTCGTGCTGTCGGCCGTGCTGGCGATCCTGGTGCACGGCTTCGGCCTGCAGAGCAAGATCCTCGGCTACGCCTTGCTGGTGGCCACGGTCATCATGTTCACCGGTGCCATCTTCGTCTTCAAACGCCGCCTGAATCCGCCCTCGCGCCTGTCCAAGGGCCCGTGGATGCGCCTGCCGAAAAGCCTGCTGGTATTCGCGGCAAGCTTCTTCATCGCCACCTTGCCGGTCGCAGGCATCCTGCCGGCCAACACCGGTGGCTGGGTGATGGTCGCCGTGCTGGGCCTGGGCGTGCTGTGGGGCGTGTCGGAGCTGTTCTTCGGCATGACCTGGGGCGGTCCGATGAAACACGCCTTCGCCGGTGCCCTGCACCTGGCCTGGCACCGCCGCGCCGAACGCTTCGGCGGCGGCCGCTCCACCGGCCTCAAGCCGCTGGACCTGGAAGACCCGAACGCGCCGCTGGGTGTGGAAAAGCCGGTGGACTTCACCTGGAACCAGCTGCTCGGCTTCGATGCCTGCGTGCAGTGCGGCAAATGTGAAGCCATGTGCCCGGCGTACGCCGCCGGCCAACCGCTGAACCCGAAAAAGCTCATCCAGGACATGGTCATCGGCCTGGCCGGTGGCACAGACGCGCAGTTCGCCGGCAGCCCCTACCCAGGCAAGCCGATCGGCGAGCACGGCGGCAGCCCGCACCAGCCGATCGTCAACGGCCTGGTCGACGCCGAGACGCTGTGGTCGTGCACCACCTGCCGCGCCTGCGTCGAGGAATGCCCGATGATGATCGAGCACGTCGATGCCATCGTCGACATGCGCCGCCACCTCACCCTGGAAAAGGGCGCGACCCCGAACAAGGGCGCCGAGGTGCTGGACAACCTGATCGCCACCGACAACCCGGGCGGCTTCGCCCCTGGCGGGCGGATGAACTGGGCCGCCGACCTCAACCTGCAACTGCTGTCGGAGGTGAAAACCACCGAGGTGCTGTTCTGGGTGGGCGACGGAGCCTTCGACATGCGCAACCAGCGCACCCTGCGTTCGTTCGTCAAAGTGCTCAAGGCCTCCGGCGTGGACTTCGCCGTGCTCGGCCTTGAAGAACGCGACAGTGGCGACGTGGCACGGCGCCTGGGCGATGAAGCGACCTTCCAGCAACTGGCCAAGCGCAATATCCAGACCCTGGCCAAGTACAAGTTCCAGCGCATCGTGACCTGCGACCCGCACAGCTTCCATGTGCTGAAGAACGAATACGGCGCCCTGGGCGGCAACTACGAGGTGCAGCACCACAGCACCTATATCGCCGAACTGATCGCGGCCAAGAAGCTCAACCTCGGCCAGCACAAGGGTGGCAGCGTCACCTACCACGACCCTTGCTACCTGGGCCGTTACAACGGCGAATACGAAGCCCCGCGCGAAGTGCTCAAGGCGTTGGGGATCGAAGTGCGCGAGATGCAGCGTTCGGGCTTCCGTTCCCGTTGCTGCGGCGGTGGCGGCGGTGCGCCGATCACCGACATCCCGGGCAAGCAACGTATTCCCGACATGCGCATGGACGACATCCGCGAAACCGAGGCCGAGCTGGTGGCCGTGGGCTGCCCGCAGTGCACAGCGATGCTCGAAGGCGTGGTCGAACCGCGCCCACAGATCAAGGACCTCGCCGAGCTGGTCGCCGATGTGCTGATCGAAGAGGAAACCGCCGCGACCGCAAAGTCGCCAACGGTCAAACGTGAACCTGCGGAGGTGCACTGATGAGCGACATCATCCGCCGCGACCCACGCGCCGAGTGGATCGCCCGTAACCGTCTGCATCCGCTGCATGCGGCGATGCAGACGCAACAAACCCGCTGGATGGGCCCCAACGGCCTGCTGCGCAAGAACCCGCATGCCATCGCCGCCGGTTTCATCGGCCCCAATGGCATCAAGCGTATCGACCGCAGCGGCGCCCAGCAGGGCACCGGGGTCGGTGGGCGGCGCAGTGCGGCTGCCGAAGTGCAATTGCCGCTGCACCAGGTGCCAGCGCCGGCGTTCTACATCGCCGTGGTGCCGGACATGGTCGGCGGCCGCCTGAGCAGCCACGACCGCGATCTGCTCGGCCTGGCCCACAGCCTGGCCGGCAGCGACGGCGCCGTGCTGGCCGTGGTGTTCGACGAGCACAAGGAAAACAACTTTTCCACAGCCGGCGTCGACCGCTTGCTGGTCATCGAGGGCGAAGCCTTCGAAGGTTATGCACCGGAGCAACTTGTTCAGGGCCTGCGGGCTGTGGATAACCAGTTCACCCCGCGCCATTGGCTGTTACCCGACAGCCGCAGCGGCGGCGGCGAACTG